>RZYY01000190.1 GCA_009930115.1 Sphingobacteriia bacterium
TCAGTGCTGCTTCATTTTGCTTTCTTTCGCCGGCTTCCATTCTTTCAGCTTTCAGGGCCGGTGGTTCGGGATAAATCCCTGCCACTTTTATATCGAAATACATTTCTTCCACATTTTCTACCACTTCAGGTATTTTTCTGTACTTCATCATACTGATAAAAAATTTGTCCGGGCTGATTGCAAAAGTGGCACTGTCGCCCTTGCGCATCATCATGATACCTTCAGGCAGGTCTCCGGGCATTTTGGAAATAATCTGAAAACTGATTGGGCGAAGGCCACTTTCAAACAAAATGGTATCAGCAGTACGGTAGGTCATATAAACATTGACCAGGTCATAGGCTTTTACCTGAAGAGAATCTTCAGTTCTGACATGAAACTTGTATTTCAGTCCGGATGATGTTGTTTTGAAGCCGTCATCATCGCCTTTGCAGGCAGTAAAACTGATTGCCCCAAAGGCAAAAAAGGCAATTATGCCAAAAAACCGCAGGTTGTTAATTCTTTTCATGCTATGGATTATTTAATATCAAGGATTTTAATTTCATAAATCAGCGTGGCTTTGGGAGGGATTTTTTTACCATCTCCGCTAAGTCCCCGGGCCAGATGTGAAGGGATAATTAATCGTGCTTTATCACCGACATGCAAAAAATTCATTGCCTCTTCCAAACCGGCTTCTACCCCACCCCGGCCAATTTCAAAAGATTTCGGACCGGACTCTTCCGATGAATATATCTGCATACCGCTGATAAGTTTTACACTATAATCCATCACCACGGTTTTTCCTTTTTCGCAGGGAGCTCCGTTTCCTTTTTCCAGAACAACATAGCGCAGACCTGTTCCTGTTTCTTCCATTTCCCAGCCGTATCTTGAAATGAGGTCTTCGATCTGCTGCGCTTCAGTTTTGACAAGTTGTTTATTTACCTCAACCAAAATTTCCTCCATGTCATCTCCAGTTTTTGACTTTTCTTCCTTTTTGGAAGCGTCATCACAGCCTGACATCAGGATTGAGATCAATGACAAAAAGAAAATATATACTGAAATGCGCATGAGTATTGGAACTAACTAATTGTAAAATCAAGCTGCTCTTCGTAATCGGGCAAAATTTCCTTCAACCTTGCAATGGTTTCTTCCATTGAAACGAACGAATCGCCTCCGGCTGCATTGCGGTGTCCACCGCCAACAAAATATTTTGCAGCAATTTCATTGGCCGGAAAATCCCCTTTTGATCTGAACGAAAGCCTGATTCTGTCGCTGCGCTGGGTAAGCAAAACAGAAAAATTGACAGATTTCACGGAAAGAGGATAATTCACAATTCCCTCAGTATCGCCCTGTTGAAAATCAAATTCTCCCAGTTCTTTCAATGTCAGAGGGATAATTGCAGTATGCAGGTGAGGCAGGATTTCCATTTTTTTAAAAACAGCATATCCCAGCAGGCGCATACGGCTTTCCGAAAAGTTATCGTAGATCAGCCGGTGAAGCAATTCAGCATCAGTACCCTTGTCGATGAGATCGGCAACAATACGGTAAGTGCTTGATTTGTTGCAGTTAAAACTCAGCGAACCGGTATCGGTGATTATTCCGGTATAAAGACTTTCGGCCACCGGTTTGTTAACCAGATGATGCAATCCTGTCAGTGAAAAAAAATCATACACCAGTTCGGCAGTTGAAGAAGCAGAGATATCATGATGCACGAAATGAAAGAAATCTGTTGCAGGATTTGGATGGTGGTCAATAAGGATTTTCATTGCCGTTGATTTTCGAAGGGCTTCTTCCATTTTCCCGGTTCTGTCGGGGGAATTGTAATCAAGGCAGAAAACAAAATGTGCCATCTCCAGTGCTTTGACTGATTCTTTTGGCTGATTTCCGAAAAGCAGGGCATTTTCACTTTCCTGAATCCATTTCAGGAAATCAGGGAAACTATTGGGAAAAATAACAGTAACCTGATGATTAAGTTGCTTCATCAGATGATAAACAGCCATCGCTGATCCAACAGCATCCCCATCGGGGTTGTAATGTGAAGTAACAACGATGTTTGCAGGAGAAAGCAAAAGTCCGGACAGTCTGTTCAGTTCAGTCTGATTCAAGTGAAAATTTGATTAATTCAACAATATACCACTGCATTAAAAAGGCTGCAAAGCTATAATAAAAAACGTTAAATGACGGTGGTTTTTTGATTGTTGATTATTTTTGCGGAATATCAAATCACACTTGAAAAATGAGAGGAAACATCACTTTTACCATGATTAAGCCAACGGCCATGTCAAGAGGTTATGCCGGTCATATTCTTTGCCGCATTACAGATGCAGGATTTAAGTTTTCGGCAATGAAGCTTGTGAGGTTGTCAAAAGATCAGGCAGCCGCTTTTTATGCTGTGCATCAGGGAAAGCCTTTTTATAATTCGCTGGTTGAATTTATGTCTTCAGGACCTATTATTGCCGCCGTTCTCGAAAAAGAAAATGCAGTTGCAGAGTTCCGTAAATTAATAGGAAACACCGATCCCCAAAAGGCTGAAAAAGGTACAATCCGCTATGATTTTGGGACAAATCTGCAGGCTAATGCCGTTCACGGCTCCGACAGCGATGACAATGCAAATATCGAAGCTGATTTTTTCTTTTCCAAATTTGAGCGCTACTGATCTTTTAACCACACTGATATATCAGGATTAAACTTTGTTTTCCGGTAAAGCTGCTAAACTCGCTTTACTGTTCTTGCAGTATTGAAAAATATTTGTCGGGAACAGTTTATGTTTTATTTCCTATAATTTACCGGTAAAAAAACAGCATAGCGGTATGAACTGACTATTGAATCAACTATTGATGTAACATAATCATCTGCCCAAAGAATGTTTATTCTTGTTGATGAATATGCCAAATTAATTATTTATAAATTTGCTCAAATTCATCCGGTATGAAAGCAGCCTGAAACCGGAAAAACAAACTGCCCGAAATTTTCCAACATTTACGGTTATGAAAAATTTATTTCTCTTACTCATGTCAGCCACGATGCTGATTTATATTGATTCTTGTCAAAATGGCACCGATCGCCAGGTCATGTCTGATCCTTCGGAATTTGAAGGATTGGTTTCAGGATTTACCAGTGGTCAGCTATCCAAAGATGCTGAGATCAACGTCGTTCTTGCCAGACCTGTTGAAGGCATCCAGCCGGAAAGTACCCTGCCGGCCGGTGTGTTTTCATTTAAGCCTGACATTGAAGGTTCGGCGATCCTTGAAGACCGGTTTACCATTATTTTCAAACCTTCTTCTTCTCTGATTTCAGGGCAACAGTACCAGGCATCACTTGATCTGCGAAAATTGTTTGAAGTACCGGATGAGTCAAAGCAGTTTATATTTGGATTTAGTGTTCTTGAGCAGGATTTTACTGTTTTTCGCGGACAACTACTTCAAACCGGAACAGACAACCAGCAATCACAGCAATATCATGGAAAACTCATTACAGCTGATGAGATGCAGGTTGATGAGGTAGCTAAACTTCTTAAGGCTTCATCTCCACAAAAAAAATTTGATGTTAAAATAACACCGGAAGGAATCAACACTTTTAGTTATCTGATTGAAGAAATTGAAAGAATGGACAATGCCTACGATCTGACTATTTCATGGAATGGTGCACCTCTTGATATTAAAAAGAAAGGGAGTTTTACAATCGAAATCCCATCAATACACGAATTTGATCTGGTAAGCCATTCTGTAAATCAGGATGAACAATCGGTAACGCTTATTTTCTCTGATCCGACTGACGACGGCCAGCAACTTGCAGGATTGATCACCATAGAAGGGATAAATGACATCAGGCTCGCACGCAACCAAAATACGGTAACTCTTTTCCCCAAACAACGGCTTTCAGGTGAACAACGAATAACCATCGAGGGTACACTTCGCAGTAACAAAGGAATTATGCTGGGGAAAACACTTCAGCTTATTGTTGCAATGGAGCCCTTAAAACCGCAGGTGGAGATTCTGGGAAACGGCAACATCATGCCGGACTCGCGTGAACTGATTCTTCCGTTCAGAGCTGTGAGCCTGAAAGCTGTGGATGTATTCGTGTATAAAGTTTTTTCCGACAATGTGAACCAGTATTTTCAGGGAAACACCCTTGGTAATGGTCATAATCTGCGTACTGTTGGAAGGCCGGTTTTTATGCAAACTGTCCGTCTCGACAACAATACTTCTGCAGATTTATCCCAGTGGAATGCATTTTCCGTGGACCTTACCCGCATGGTACGCACTGACCCGACAGCTATTTATCAGGTAAAATTTACCTTCAAAAAAGAATATGCCTTATACGAATGTATTGAAGAATATCCTGATGAACCAGAGGTAAAAGATATTTCACTCAGTGAAGCTGAACAGAACTGGTGGGACGGCAACGGCTACTGGTATAATTACTGGCCTGATAACTGGCGATGGGAAGACAGAGATAACCCCTGTACAGATTCCTATTATACCAGCGATAAGTTTCCAAGAAGAAATCTTCTGGCCAGCAATATTGGAATTATTGCAAAATCAGGGAATAACCGCAGCTTCATGATAGCCGTTACCGATCTGATAACCACTGCGCCGATGGGCGGGGCAAAAGTTGATTTTTTTAATTTTCAGCAACAGAAAATCGGAGAAGTTACAACATCAGCCGACGGTGCTGCAACGATTGATCTGGAAAACACCCCCTATCTGATTGCTGCTTCCAAAGAAGGGCAACAGTCATGGC
>RZYY01000048.1 GCA_009930115.1 Sphingobacteriia bacterium
GAGCAGTACTATGAGTTTTATCCTTTCAAAGGCGACTGGAGAAATGATCCTTCCGGAGGATACTGGCTTAATGCCAATCAGGTGCAATTATACGGTGGTTTGCTAAATGGTCAGTCACCGGATAATGTTTATACCTTGTGGCAGGGTGTTGGCGCCCAGTACAACGGATATTCCGTATCCAACAGTTCGCAAATTGGAATATCAGCCAATGCTTCAGCAGATATTGGGAATCATGCTATTGAATTTGGTTTGCAATACGAACAGCGCAGTACAAGTGCCTATGGTTATGCTCCGGTAGGACTCTGGACTATGATGCGTCAGATTTCCAATGCTCATATTAACGAACTCGACAAAAACAGTGCACACCTTGTTGAGATTGATGGTGTTTTTCAGGATACCATTAATTACGACCGACTCTATAGTTTCACCGAACAGCGGATTTTTGATATTCGCCTGAGAGAGCGCCTGGGACTGAATTTGCAGGGAACTGACTGGATTGATGTTGATTCATATGATCCTAATACACAAACAATCAATTATTTTGATGCCAATGGTCAGATACACAAAAATGTTCCTGTCAATGGTGGTCTTTCTATTGATATGTTTAGCCCCGACGAACTTTTAAATGATGGATTCAGCCTGGTTAGCTATTATGGATACGATCCATACGGAAATAAACAAACCACCCGTCCGGCTTTCGATGACTTCTTCAATAAACAAGAAAGCATCCTGTTGCCAAACGGACAAACAAAATATTTTAATACGCGCGATATTGGTGCTTTCCAGCCAATTTACATGGCTGGCTATATTCAGGATAAATTTGCGTTTGATGACCTTATTTTTAATATTGGTGTCAGGGTGGACCGTTTTGATGCCAATCAAATGGTTCTGAAAGACCCTTATCTGTTCTACAGTGCTTATACTGCCAAAGAAGTTAGTAGCATCGGCGGACAACAGGTTAATCATCCAGAGAACATTAGTGGCGACGCCATAGTGTATATTGACAATAAAGACAATCCATCAGAAATTTTGGGTTACCGCGAAGGAAATGTCTGGTACAATTCAACCGGAGCCGTGATTCAAAACCCTGAACTTCTCGATACCGGAAATGGTATTACTCCTTATCTGGTTAACCCGGGTCAAAATGAAATTACCTCAGATGTATTCAAGGATTATGACCCACAAGTCAGTGTAATGCCACGTATTTCTTTCTCTTTCCCAATTTCTGACGAAGCTTTGTTTTTTGCACACTATGACATTTTAACACAGCGTCCGACATCAGCTTTAAGAATGGATCCTACTGATTACTTTTTTATTGCTCAAAAAGGAAGTATTAATAATCCAAATCTGAGACCTCAAAAAACTATCGATTATGAATTAGGTTTCCAGCAAAAACTCAGTAATACTTCCTCTCTGAAACTATCAGCATTTTATCGTGAAATGCGTGATCAGATCCAATACTTCCGCTATACCGGTGCTTACACAGGAGCTACTTCCCTTTACGACAGTTATACTAACCTTGACTTTGCCACCATCAAAGGTTTAACAGTAGAATATGACTTGCGCAGAACCAGTAATGTCAGAGCCCGGGTAAGTTACACCCTTCAATTTGCAGATGGTACCGGATCAAGCTCCACAACTTCCGCTGCGCTGGTTAGTGCAGGTTTACCGAATTTACGTCAGATTTTCCCACTCAATTGGGACAGAAGACATTCATTTAATATTTCACTTGATTACAGATTTGGTGAAGGTAAAGATTACAGTGGCCCAACAACGACAAAACAAATAAAAGGAACAGATCAGGTAAAAACTATCCAATGGATGAAAAATACCGGTGTAAACCTTACACTTAGCGGTGGTTCAGGTACTCCCTACACCAGATCAGACAACATTATCGGTGTTTATGCCGGTGGCGGTGGTTATCTGCTTGATGGTTCAATTAATGGATCCCGTTTACCCTGGCAGTTTCGTATTGATGCACGTATCGACCGTGATATCAGTTTGTCAAATAATCCTAATTCAACAACTTATCTCAATGTTTACCTGCAGATATTAAATTTGTTGGATGCCAAAAACATTCTTTCGGTTTATCCTGCCACAGGAGATCCGGATGACGATGGCTATCTAACTGCACCTGAATGGCAAAGCAATATCAATACCGCCACAGATCCGTTGGCTTATCGTGATTTATATGCATTGAGAATGAATTCTCCATTTAACTACAGCTTACCTCGTCAAATTCGACTCGGTGTAGTTTTCAACTTTTAGGTCATTTGTTTCAATCGCTTGATTTTATGAAAAAAGCAAATAATATAATAAGTATAAAGATGAAAAACATTTTACGAACACTGTTAGTTTTTGCCCTGATGAGTTTCATTGTTCAGCAAAACTATGCAGAAAAGCATGTTTTTGACAATAAGTCAAAAGAAATCAAAGCCAGTGCAGCAGGCTGTCCAGCAGGTGCAGGATTTGCTTTCCTCGACGTAAATAACGTTCGTGCACGTATTAACACCGGTGGTGATATGTGGTGGAATTTTGACCGTGCCCAGTATTTTGTTCCCGGCAATACACAAAAGACCTCCATGTTTTCGGCTTCACTATGGATTGGTGGTCTTGACGTTAACGGACAATTAAAACTTGCAGCCCAACGGTATCGTCAGATCGGAATTGACTATTGGCCGGGACCTATTTCGATGGTTGACGCCTCAGTTGACGAAGAAACCTGTGCACAATATGACCAAATGTTTGAGATGACCCGTGAAATGGTTGATGAATTCCTCGCTTGGTGGAACAGCAACAATCGATCAGAAGAATTCCCAAATTATGTAATTCCGGAAGAAATCCTTAATTGGCCGGCTCACGGTGATATTACAAAGGGACAAAGTTTTTATCTCGCACCATTTGTGGATAATGATGGTGATGGAACCTACGATCCTACTCAGGGAGATTATCCTTATTATGATATTGACAACAGTCTCTGTCGTACACAGACACCGACAATGGATGCACAGTATTATTATCCGGATGATCCTGATAACTGGAAATTCGGAATTTTAGCCGACCAGGTAATTAAAGGCGACCAGACACTCTGGTGGGTTTTTAATGACAAAGGAAATGTCCATACGGAAACCGATGGTGCTGCAATTGGAATGGAAATCAGAGCACAGGCATTCGGGTTTTCCACCAATGATGAAATCAACAACATGACATTTTACAGTTATGAAATCATTAACCGTTCAACATTTTCATTAACTCAAACCTATTTTAGCCAGTGGGTTGATACAGATCTTGGATATGCCTGGGACGACTATGTTGGATGTGATGTCTTCAGAGGTCTTGGTTATTGTTACAATGGTTTTCCTGTGGATGGTTCCGGTGAGATTGAAGCCTATGGTGAACAACCACCTGCCATTGGTGTTGACTTTTTTCAGGGACCTTATATGGATCCTGATGGGACTGACAACCCAAAATACACATTTGTAACCAATGCTCAAGGTGATACCATCGATCAGATTCAAATATGTGATATCAGTATTAATGGGGTAAACTTTGGTGACGGTATACCTGATAATGAGCGGTTTGGTATGCGAAGATATGTTTATCATAATAATACCTCACCTAATCCTGCAACAACTGACCCACGCTATGCACCTGAATATTACAATTATCTGAGAGGAATCTGGAAAGATAATACCAAAATGCTTTACGGCGGAACTGCACATGTTAACGATGCTAATGCAGTCGGACCCGAATGTGACTTCATGTTTCCTGGCGATACCGACCCCTGTAACTGGGGTACCGGCGGAATCCCTCCAAATGATGGTTATAATCAGGACGGAAAATACTGGACTGAGGAAACTCAGGATAATCAACCCGGAGACCGTCGTTTCATGCAGTCAGCAGGTCCATTTACCCTTGAACCTGGCGCTGTTAACTATATCACTGTTGGTATTCCATGGGCGCGTGCAACAACCGGTGGTGCATGGGAATCAGTCGAATTGCTCCGTGTTGTTGATGACAAATGTCAGGCATTATTCGATAACTGCTTTAAAGTACTTGACGGACCTGATGCTCCTGATCTGACATTCCTCGAACTTGATCATAGCCTGGTTGTTTTCATCTCCAACCGCAAAGGTTCAAACAACTACAACGAATCTTATTCCGAAATTGACCCAAATATTCAGCTTATAGAGGATTCTATTCCATTAGCCCAGGATGTTGAAGATTCTTTAAGAACATATTTCTTTGAAGGCTATCAGATCTATCAACTGCGTTACCCTGAAGTCAATGTCGAAAGTCTTGATGATCCTGACCTTGCACGTCTTGTTGCTCAGTTTGATAAGAAAAATGGGATATCGAAACTTGTAAACATTGAGTTTGACCAGTCAATCGGTTTCAGTGTACCTATTGTTGAAGTTGTGGGACGTGATGAAGGTGTCAGCCACTCTTTCGTCTTAACGCAGGATGCATTTGCTGATAAAGATCCGAAAATGGTTAACAATAAGCAGTACTACTTCATGGTTGTTGCCTATGCATTCAACGAGTATTCACCTTACAGTGAAGAACCAGGTGTACTTAACGGATTGTTTGGGCAGAAGAGACCATACCTTGCAGGAAGGAAAAATATTAAAGTTTACACAGCCATTCCTCACAAAACTGTTGGTGGAATGGTGCTTAATTCTCAATATGGTGACGGTTTTGAAATCACACGATTGCAGGGAAAAGGAAATGCCGGTGTAGGGCTTGAACTTTCTCCTGAAAGTATCCAGGAAATATTGACAAAACCACCAATTGACTATACCAGCTATGCTGAGCCTCCTTACGGAATTAAAAAACTTGAAGCTGAAATGATTCCAGGTACTGTATATGGTGATGATAATTATCCGATTGTTTACAATCCAAAGTACATCAAAGGATTTGGCCCCTTAAATGTAAAGGTTATTGATCCTATGAATGTCAAAGAAGGAAAATATACTGTGGAACTTTACAATGTAACAGTGCCTTTTACTATTACTGCAACTGATACCATTTACGACACATTGAGCATTGCCAATGCAAAATGGAAACTAAAAGATGAAGCTGGTAATGAGTGGATTGCTGATACTACCATAAATACAGGTAACGAGCAGTTGATTCCTGAATTGGGAATTTCAGTCGATATGGAGCAAATTGTTTATCCCGGACAAACCGGAGCAGTCAACAATGGTTTGATAAGTTCTTCAATAGCCTATGTTGACAGTTCTCAAAGATGGTTTTCAGGCGTTCCCGATTACGACGTCCCATCAAATCCGTTAAACTGGATTCGTTCAGGGGTTTATGTAGATGGCAGCAGCCCATACAATGACTGGAATATGGGTGGAGATCAGCCTTTGGATGCCAACCAGAATTATGAAAAAGTAATTTCGATGACTGCAAAGATTTTTGGTGCAGATATTACTGGCGGTACATGGGCTCCATACCCGCTGGTTGCAACAGCCATCAATCTGGATTATGGCCATGGCCCTGCTCCCACAGGATCAAAACTGTTTCATCTTAAGAATATCCCAAGTATTGATGTAGTAATTACCAGTGACAAAACAAAGTGGACCAGATGTCCTGTTGTGGAAATGTGTCCTGATGAGATGCTTTCCGAAGGAAATGCTCCGCAATATACACTGCGCCGTTCACCATCAGTAGACAAGGATGGAAAATTTGCTGATCCTGACGCAGAACCAAGCAACAATCCGGAAGACCCGCATTATATTTCTGCTACCAGCATGGGTTGGTTTCCGGGGTATGCAATCAACATTGAAACCGGCGAAAGGCTGAATATGATGTTTGGTGAAAATTCATGGCTTGCTGGTGATAATGGTCGTGATATGAAATGGAATCCTTCATCCGTTGTTGTTAACGAGACTAATTTCGCACCAGTTTTTGGAGGTATGCATTATCTCTATATAATGGAAAACAAAACTATCATCTTTGGTACTGGTGCCAATGAAAACAAATTTACCTTCCCGGCGTACGATGCTGGTGCCAAGTTGTATCATACTTTCAACATTAGTTCTGACTCACTGCCGATCGTTAATGTTGTACTTCCTGTTATTTATCAAACCTGCCAATGGGTTAATATCCCTCTGAAGGCTGAAGGACAACCCTGGCTGCCTGAAGGTAATGATGCCACAATCAAAATCAGAGTAGCAAAACCTTATGAACGTTATGCTTCAAGTGCAGTTGAACCAGATAATCCGATGAATATGAACAATTTCAATCCGGTTTATCAATTTGAAACAGAAGGAATGGCGGCAGTTCCCTATGAAGCAGAACAAAATGAAAAACATCTTGATCTGATTACTGTTGTTCCTAATCCGTATTATGCATATGCTGACGGGCCGGGGTACGAACGAAATCAGCTGGATACCAGGGTTAAGATTACCAACCTGCCACCTCGGTGTGTTGTAACAATTTACAGTGTAAATGGTACGCTTATCCGACAATACAATGTTGATAAGACTGGAATCCCTAATATCAGAGCTTCAATAAGTGGTGAAGAAACCGATGCCATCACATCTATTGATTGGGATCTGAAAAATTATGCAGGCATTCCGATTGCCGGAGGTATTTACCTGATTCATGTCAAAGAAACAGGTGGTCGCAATGGCGAGCGGGTTGTAAAATGGTTTGGAGCAATGAGACCAATTGACCTGAATACATTCTAAAGAAATAAGATTGGAAATTTTAAATAACTAAGAATTATGAAAAATTTTTATAGATACACAGTTGCAATTGTTTTAACAGTAACTTTTCTGCTTCCAATCAATTATCTGTTTGGGGGTAATCCTGATCGTTCCGGACAAGCCGGTGCATCTGAATTACTCATTAACCCATGGATAGGGAGTTCAGGTTGGGGAGGAGCAAATATTGCTGCTTCCCGTGGTCTGGAGTCAGTTTATACCAATGTGGCAGGAACTGCTTTCACCACCGGTACAGAATTGATTTTTGCAAGCACCAACTACCTAAAAGGTGCTGACATTAGCATAATGAATTTTGGCATCTCACAACGCGTTGGCGAAGCCGGCGCACTTTCTATTGCCATTATGTCTATGAATTTTGGTGATATCAGCCGTACTACCATTAATAATCCTGATCCTTCAGATGTCAACATTGGTACTTTTGCACCTAACCTGATGAATATCAGTATTGCCTATGCAAAAGCCTTTTCAAACTCCATTTATGGTGGTTTCAACCTGAAAATTGTTTCAGAATCAATGGCTGACCTAAGCGCACAGGGTATTGCTATTGATGCTGGTATCCAATATGTTACCGGCCCAATGGAGAATATTAAATTTGGTATAGCACTTAAAAATGTTGGCCCAACCATGAAATTTTCAGGTGATGGATTGACATTCCGCGGATTTTACAATCAGTTCTCCAGAACATCACCAAGTTTCCAGCAGCTTTCATCAGAGTTTGAATTGCCAGCACAATTGTCAATAGGTGGAGCATACGATTTTCTGTTCAATGAAAACCGATTCACTGTTGCCGGTGCGTTTATCTCCAATTCGTTTACAAAAGACCAGTTTATCCTTGGTGGAGAATTTGCTCTTAGTAACTATCTGATGTTACGTGCCGGATATACTTATGAAGACGGAATAACAGAAAAAAGTTCGCGTACAACCGTTTACACTGGACCAAGTGCCGGAATATCTATTCAGATTCCTCTTAATAAGGAAAAAGGATCTGTTTTTTCGGTTGACTACTCTTACCGCGATACAGATCCATTCAGCGGAATACATAGTATAGGCGCACGCATCAAACTTTAATTAATCTTGCTGCTCAGGTAAATTTTATTTATCTTTGCAAAAAATTTCAAGGCCCTTTTTTCGAAAAGGGTCTTTTGTATTATTATGGTTGCTTAACAATATCAAAAATTCAAATTTATGACCGGAGTTAAATATTACAGTGAAGAAGGACTCAGAAAACTTGAGGAAGAGCTCAATCAATTAATTTCTATTGAAAGACCTGCCATATCGCGCCAGATTGCAGAGGCCAGAGATAAAGGCGATTTGTCAGAAAATGCCGAATATGATGCAGCCAAAGAAGCTCAGGGTATGCTTGAACTGAAAATTTCAAAACTTGAAGAATTGATCCGTAATGCCCGAATCATTGACGAGTCGAAACTCGATACTTCTAAAGTTCTCATCCTTTCCAATGTAAAGATTAAAAATCTCAAGAATAATGCTGTGATGACCTACACGATTGTGCCCGAAAGCGAAGCAGATTTGAAAACCGGAAAAATTTCAGTTAATTCGCCCATTGCAAAAGGATTACTCGGGAAAAAACGAGGAGATAAAGTTGAAATCCAGGTGCCAGCCGGAATCATCACTTTTGAGATCATTGATATTTCAAGATAATCGTAAATCAAGCTAATAAATCTAAATGCTAAGTGATTTATCATTTAGCATTTTTTTTAGAAATTCTTTTTACCTTTGTTAAAATCAAAAAATCTGGTCATGAGTACATTATTTACCAAAATTGTAAAAGGCGAAATCCCTTCATATAAAATTGCAGAAGATGAACGGTTTTATGCTTTTCTCGATATCAACCCATTAGCCAAAGGTCATACATTGGTAATCCCCAAAGTTGAAACTGACTACATTTTCGACCTTGATGAAGAAACAATAAAAGGACTTTTTGCTTTTGCCCGGAAAGTTGCCATTGGAATAAAAAAGATTATCGAATGTGAAAAAATAGGAGTTGCTGTGGTTGGACTGGAAGTACCTCATGCACATGTCCATTTGATACCCATAAATGGAATTTACGATATTGACTTCAGTAAACCAAAGTTGAAACTTACAAAAGAAGAATTTGCCTTGTTAGCCAGCAAAATAAGTGAAAAGGTTGAGAGCTAAAAACCAAATAATGAAAAGAAAATACGATTTTTTAGTTGTGGGGACCGGAATTGCCGGATTGAGTTATGCATTAAAGGTTGCTGATGCCGGAAGTGTGTGCATAGTTAGCAAAGCGGATGCAAAAGAAACTGCTACCAGATATGCCCAGGGCGGGATTGCTGCGGTGATGTACACCCCGGATACCTATGAGAAACATATCAAAGACACAATGATTGCCGGAGACGATTTGAACGATCCGGAAATCGTCAGAATTACTATTACTGAATCCACTGACAGAATCAAAGATCTTATCGATTGGGGTGTTTCTTTTGACAAAACAAAAGCCGGCAGATTTGATCTTGGCAGAGAAGGTGGCCATTCCGAATACCGTGTTTTGCATCATAAAGATAATACCGGTTATGAAATTCAGAATGTATTATTAGCTCAGGCATTGAAGCATCCTAACATCGAGATTCTGGAAAATCATTTTGCAGTTGAGATACTTACTCAGCATCATCTTGGCGAGAAAGTTACACGCAGCCGAAAGGATATTGAATGCTATGGTGCTTATGTTTTGAATATTAATACAAACATTGTGGATACCATTTTGGCAAAAGTTACCATGATTGCAACCGGAGGAATCGGCAATGTTTACTCATCAACAACAAATCCTACAGTAGCAACAGGAGATGGTATAGCTATGGTTTATCGGGCCAAAGGTCTGGTTGAAAATATGGAATTTATTCAATTTCACCCTACTGCACTTTATAATCCAAAAGAAAAGCCAAACTTTTTAATTACTGAAGCACTTCGTGGCTTTGGAGCTATTCTTAAGACCCTGAAAGGACAGGAATTCATGCATAAGTACGACAGACGTGGATCGCTGGCACCACGCGACATCGTTGCCCGTGCTATTGATACTGAAATGAAAATAAGCGGAGGGGAACATGTTTATCTTGATTGCAGGCATTTGAATAAAAATGAGCTGATTGACCATTTCCCGACAATTTATGCCAAATGTCTGAGTATTGGTATTGATATTACCACTTCAATGATCCCGGTAGTTCCTGCTGCACACTATGTCTGCGGTGGTATTAAAGTAGATGAATTTGGACGCAGTTCAATAAAGCAACTTTATGCCAGTGGTGAATGTGCTTATACTGGTTTGCACGGTGCTAACAGGCTGGCATCAAATTCGTTGCTGGAATCATTGGTTTTTTCTCACAGGGCTGCATTGGATTCAAAAAATGTGATCAGTAAAATTCAGTTTAATGATCGCATAAGAGACTGGTCATATGAGGGAACTGTACTTAATGAGGAAATGATTTTGATTACACAAAGTATCAAAGACCTTCAAACATTGATGAGCAGCTACGTCGGAATAGTTCGTTCGAACCTGCGGTTGAAACGGGCTATGGACAGACTGGAAATTCTTTACAAGGAAACAGAAGATCTCTTCAAAAAATCCATTTTATCAGTGGATATTTGTGAACTACGAAATCTGATCAGTGTTGCCTATCTCATTATTAAAATGGCAATGGGTCGCAAAGAAAGCCGTGGTCTCCACTATTCTCTTGATTATCCCAGATATATTTCGGAAATTAATACTTACCAGTCAGAACTCTAAAGAGGATGAACAGGCAACAGTTTTTTAATCTGGTTAATAATCCCATACAACTCAATCAGTCACTGAGTGCAGAGTTGAATGAAATTGTACGGCAATACCCCTGGTTTCAGTCAGCCCAGATAATTTTTTTTCTATCATTGCTTAGAGATGATAAAATTCAGCAGACCGAAAGATTAAAGATTGCTGCAGCCTACTCAGGTGACCGGGGCCTGTTAAAACATCATGTGGAAAATCTTTTAACCCTTATAGAATCAATAAATTACCAGCATCCCGACCTAAAAGAATCCCGGCAGTTACCTGCTAGTGAAGGTTTACCAGACATAAAATCCGATGATGAAAACATAGTTGAAAATCTCAGTAATGAAAATTCATCAGAAGAAAGCTACCTGCACGAAAAAGATATTGAAGAATCAAAGCCATTACTTCCACTGAAATCAAAAGAAGAAATAATTGACAAATTTATTGAAAACGCTCCCCGGATTATCAGAACCAGAAATGACTTTTTTGATCCGGATGAAATTGCACGCAGTAGCTGCAGAGACCATGAAAATATTGTCAGCGAAACCCTTGCACAGATTTATCACAAACAAGGGAAAATAGACAAGGCTATTAAAATTTATAAGAAATTAAGTGCTGCCATTCCGGAAAAAAGTAGTTACTTTGCAGCCCTTATTGAGAAAATAAAACAGGAACAAAACATAAATAATTGATAATATGGGACTTTTCATTCTGTTAACCGTTTTGATACTCATAGCCGCCGTGCTGATAATACTGGTCGTTTTGGTACAAAATTCAAAAGGTGGCGGTCTGGCCTCCAATTTTGCCGGCTCCAATCAATACATGGGTGTTAGAAAAACTGCTGATTTTCTTGAAAAAGCAACCTGGTCACTTGCAGTGTTTATGTTGCTTTTTGTTTTAGTATCATCCAAAGTAATTCCAAAACATCAGAATATTGATGTTCAGGTTGAACAAAGTGAGATTATCGAGTCTATCGAAAATCTGCCTGTACAAGCCACTGAACCATTTGATCCTTCCAAAATGGGACAAACCGGTGCACAAGAGCAATCAACCACCACAGAACAGGAACCTCCCGCTGAGGAAAAATAGTTTCGAAATTTTAGAGACCAATCAAAATGTCAGAATGTCACAATTCATTCTGACATTTTTTGTTTTGCTGTTTATTTTAAAAAAATATTTCAGCATCTCTCTGATAACTTGTTTATGCTCGATAAAGTTGGGAAAACACTTGATGTCATCATGTTAAGGGTTCGGCCATTTTCAACAATCAAATCAGAATTAGCCCTATCTCCAGCCTGATCTTTAATTCATGCAAATACGGGTTTAAAATCTGACGATGTCACATTCGGGGATAAATATAAGAATTCTTTGTTTGAAATGCACCAAGGGAGGAATGATATGACATGTTTTCCTGTTGCTGAATCCGAAAATAGTTCAAAAAGTTGTTTTCATGCTTTGGCATAAATTGTGATTACGGTGGCGCATACCTTGAAAATTTTATTTAATAATTAAAACTTAATCAAATATGACAAAAGTGAACATCAAACCATTGGCCGACAGAGTTGTAATTGAGCCAATGCCTGCTGAAGAAAAAACTGCCGGTGGGATAATTATTCCTGATACTGCCAAAGAAAAGCCACAACGCGGAACTGTTGTAGCTGTTGGTCCTGGTAAAAAAGATGAACCACTCACAGTCAAAGAGGGTGATGTTGTTCTTTATGGGAAATATGCCGGAACCGAAATCAACATTAATAATAAGGATTATCTCATCATGCGTGAGTCTGACATTGTTGCAATTATCTAATTATCATAGAAATTAATTAAAAACTAAAAATCAATAAAACATGGCAAAAGACATCATTTATAATCTTGAAGCTCGCGAAGCATTGAAAAAAGGTGTTGACGCACTTTCAAATGCAGTGAAAGTAACACTTGGACCAAAAGGCAGAAATGTCATTATTGACAAATCATTTGGTTCGCCAACCGTAACGAAAGACGGAGTAACGGTTGCAAAAGAAGTGGAGCTGAAAAATCCCGTTGAAAACATGGGAGCTCAAATGGTTAAAGAAGTGGCTTCAAAAACAAACGACCTTGCAGGTGATGGTACAACTACAGCTACTGTGCTGGCACAGGCCATTTTTACTGCCGGAATTAAAAACGTTACAGCTGGTGCTAATCCGATGGATTTGAAGAGAGGCCTTGAAAAAGCTGTAACCGCTGTAATTGACCATCTGAAAAAACAATCAAAAGAAGTGGGGGACAGTAACCAGATGATCGAACAGGTTGCATCAATTTCGGCAAACAACGATCATGAAATTGGTAAACTCATTGCTGAAGCTATGAGTAAAGTAAAAAAAGAGGGCGTTATCACTATTGAGCAGGCCAAAGGTACCGATACTTATGTTGATGTTGTTGAAGGTATGCAATTCGACCGCGGCTATATTTCACCCTACTTTGTAACCGATACTGAAAAAATGGAAGCAGTTTATGAGAATCCTTTTATTCTTATTCATGACAAAAAGATTTCGGTGATGAAAGATTTGCTTCCTATTCTCGAGAAAGTTGTTCAGACAGGTCGTCCAATGCTGATTATTGCTGAAGATGTCGAAACCGAAGCTTTGGCAACTTTGGTGGTTAATAAGCTTCGTGGTGGTTTGAAGGTAGTGGCAGTGAAAGCACCGGGCTTTGGTGACAGAAGAAAAGAGATGTTGGAAGATATTGCCATTTTGACAGGCGGGACTGTGATTTCTGAAGAAAGAGGATATAAACTCGAAGATACTACCCTTGATTATCTTGGAAGTGCAGAAAAAGTTACTGTAGATAAAGAGAATACAACCATTGTTAGTGGTAAAGGATCCAAATCTGCCATTGATGGCCGTGTTTCCCAGATCAAAAAGCAGATTGAAACAACAACTTCCGATTATGACAGGGAAAAACTACAGGAACGCCTTGCAAAATTAGCTGGCGGAGTTGCTGTGATTTACGTTGGTGCAGCAAGTGAGGTGGAAATGAAAGAGAAAAAAGATCGTTTTGATGATGCTCTGAATGCTACACGCGCTGCTATCGAAGAAGGTATTATCCCAGGAGGAGGAGTAGGTTATTTGCGTGCTATATCAGCTATCGAAAATCTGAAGGGAGAAAACGAAGATCAGACAACCGGAATCTCTATCCTGAAACGCGCTCTTGAAGAGCCACTGCGTCAAATTGTCGAAAATGCAGGAATGGAAGGTTCGGTGGTTGTTAACAAAGTTAAAGAAGGGAAAGATGATTATGGTTTCAATGCTCACACCGAAGTTTATGAAAACCTATATAAATCCGGCGTAATCGACCCAACCAAAGTAGCAAGGGTTGCACTCGAAAATGCTGCATCTATTTCAGGAATGTTACTGACAACTGAATGTGTTCTTGCTGAACATAAAGATGAAAAAGAACCTGCTATGCCTGCCGGTATGCCTCCGGGCGGAATGGGCGGAATGGGTGGAATGTACTAAAAACATAAAGCTCAATATATTATCAAAGCCCTCGTACATGAGGGCTTTTTTATTGATCAATTAGTCATTCCTGATTTTTTTCAGGCAGAGGTATTTTTAACCGCATACATGTTCCCTGCATCTCAGCAGATTCAAATTCGATAAACCCACCCATCTCTTTCGCTATACCGACCGAAATGGATAGCCCAAGGCCTGTACCCTTACCAAGATTTTTTGTAGTGTAAAAAGGAAGAAAAATATTTGTTTTCAGTTCGTCAGGTATTCCAATCCCATTATCAATTACTTCAACATTAATAAATCCTTTGGAAATATAGCTTTTTACACGCATTAATTTTTCAAACGGGTTGCCGGTTTTGGCTGCCCTTTCCTCAATAGCATCTTTAGCATTGTTGTATAAATTGACTACAACCTGCTCAAATTTGTAAGGATTTCCTGTTATTTCAGGAATACTACGGTCAAGTTCAAACTCAACATTGATCTGGTAATCCGAAAATTTTGTGCGAGCCAGAATAAAAGCTTTATCGATGCATTGATTAATATTAAAACGCTCTTCAATTTGTAACTGCTGCCCTCTTGAAAATTTGCTTATCTCATTGATGATAAGTTTGATACGCTTAATATCTTCATGAATATCACTTATGGTATTATTGATGAAACCCCGGTCAGGATCGGATTCTTTATTTTCCAACTGAATGCTTTCAGTGGACAGAGAAATGTTTTGGAGGGGTTGCTTAATCTCATGCGCAATACCAGATGCCAGTTCCCCAAGCGAGGTAAGACTTGACTGATGCACAATAACCTGTTGCTGTTCATTTTGCTTCTTAATGGCTTCCGCAATTTTGATTTCCAACTGCTTGTTGAGTTTCTTCTTAATCCTGTAACGCAGATACAAAACGATAACAGAAGTAAAAATCACAAGAATGATCAGTAGTAAGTAAACCTGTCGTATTTTAAACTGTTCAATAGCAATTCCCTGCTCAAGAATTTCCTTTTCTTTTTTTTCAACTTCATAAACAATTTGCAGGTTTTTGATTTGATGGCTTTTTTCAATATTGAATAAACTGTCTTTAAGGGCGGTGAAAGATTCATAGTATTCATAGGCAGTTTTGTAATCGTTGTTTTCTTTGTGCCAGGTGGCAAGGTACATTTGTGCATCCTGAATGAGTTTTTTGGCATCAATTGAGGTGGCTATTTTCAACGCTTCAAAAAAGTATTGGTAACTCTCATCAAAAAGTTTCATTTTCATTTTTACATCACCGATATTCAGACCTGTAACTATTATTCCATGTTTGTTGTCAACAGAAGAATACTGGGTCATACTTTTATCGAAATACTCAAGTGCCTGATTCAGATTGTTCTGAATAAGGTTGATTACACCAAGGTTCGAATATATTGCAGCAATATCACTGACATCTTCCATATTTTGTTTTATTATCAACGCTTCGTTAAAATATTCCTCCGCCTGATTATAGTTTTTAAGTTCCATACTGGTTACGCCAAGGTTGATCGAAGTATTTGCATAAGAGTTGGTGTCGCCAAGTTCTGCGTAAATTTCTCTTGAACGTTGGTAATAATCCAGCGCCTTATCATTTTCGCTCAGGTTATTGTAAATATTCCCGATATTCAGATATGACACGGCAATTCCTCGTTGATTGTTTAATATTTCATTGGTTTTAAGCTGGTAAAGATGGTTTTGTAATGCCAGGGTGTAATAACCAAGCCTGTTGTAAATCACACCTACATTATTATAACTGGCAGCCAGTTCATCCTGGTTATTGATTTCCAGGTTGATTTTGAGTGCAAGCTTGAAATATTCCAGTGCATTGGCCAGGTCGCTCTGACGATAATAAACTTTTGCAATTTCCTTTGCCGAGGCTGATAAAAGACTTTTATAATTGTTTTTTTCGGCAATCGCAAAAGCTTTCAAGGCATAGTCAAGCGATTGGTCAGATGATTGTAAAAACTGGCTTTGGGCCAGTTTAAGCCAGGCCATGGTTTTTTCTTCGTCTGATGCATGAGGATTATTGGCCAGGTTCAGCAAACTATCTTCTAATGGTTGTTGGGCCAAAACAATTGTGGACAGAAACAACAGGTAAAATATTGCAGAAAATTTCATTAGACTCCGTAATGATTATTTGAAATAATGATCAATGAATAATGTCAACAAATTTATTATCATTTCAGGTATGATGCATAGATTCAAAAATTTTATTCTAAATTTGTATTCAATATTAACCAATAAATTAATTGACTATGGCTGGTGTTAACAAAGCTATTCTGGTCGGGAACTTAGGCCGCGATCCGGAAATAATGACCTTTGAAAATAATGTTAAAAAGGCGACCTTTTCGCTGGCAACTACTGAATCTTACCGCGACAAAGATGGAAACAGAGTGGACCAAACCGAATGGCATAATATTGTTTTATGGCGCGGACTTGCTGAAATTGCTGAAAAATACCTCAGAAAAGGAAGTTCTGTTTACCTGGAGGGGAAAATAAAAACCCGATCCTACGAGCAAAATGGTATAAAAAAATACGTTACTGAAATTTTTGTCGACAATATGCAAATGCTCGGTAAACGAGACCAGGAAGGAACTTCCTATCAACCCCAGAGCCCTGCTGAACCTTCTTTTGAAGAAACTCAGCCCACCGAAGATGATACTACAGACGATCTGCCATTTTGATTTACAGGGGAGGCTTCCTTTTTGGGCAGAAAGTTTCCATCAAATGTGATTAAATCATTTCTACACAGTTTTGTGTAAAGATGTATTTTTGCATTTGCTTCTTGTGAGGTATTTTTACGTTAAATTAATTATTCAAAGTTTTGGAAGAAACAGATAGCGATCCTTTTGCGGAGGTCATCATTCTGGGGGCTGATGCTTTAATTCAGCCGCTAAGTATTCCGGTAATTATCGGATTGATAGCAATGGTTGTGCTGATCCTCTGTTCGGCACTCATTTCAGGAGCCGAAGTCGCATTTTTTTCCCTGGGACCTGCCCATTTTCAAAGTATTCGTTCTGAAAAACACAAGAATGGGGAAAGTCTCATGCTACTTTTAGAACAACCCAAACGGTTGCTTGCTACCATACTTATTGCCAATAACTTTGTAAATGTGGCTGTGATTGTTTTGTCCACATACATCATTTCGGTTCTTTTCTGTCTCGATAATCATCCACTGCTTGCTTTTGTTCTTCAGGTGATTGGAGTTACTGCCCTGCTGTTAATTTTTGGAGAAATAATGCCAAAAATTTTTGCTGCTACAAGGCCGCTTCGTTTCGCATTGATGATGACATTACCATTTCGATTTCTGATTGGATTCTTTTATCCCCTTAGTACTTTACTGGTGAAAAGCTCAGGCATAGTTGACCGCAGAATTATCCGAAAAACTCAACAAATTTCAATGAGTGACCTCTCCCAGGCCATTGAGCTGACGTCCGACAAGGATGCTAAAGATGAAGAGCGTAAAATGCTCAAAGGCATTGTAAAATTTGGTGAAATTGATGCAAAAGAAATAATGAAACCCCGGCTTGATATCACTGCTGTTGATGTTTCAACAAGATATCATGAATTGCTAAAAACAATACTCGTTTCCGGCTATTCCCGCATTCCGGTATATAACGACAGTTTCGACAAAATTGTAGGGATTCTGTATGTAAAAGACCTTTTGCCACATCTCGAAAAACCTGATGATTTTAAGTGGTCTTCTCTTTTACGACCTGCTTTTTTTGTGCCCGAAACAAAGAAAATCAATCACCTGCTTCAGGATTTTCAAAGAAAAAAAATTCATCTTGCTGTAGTGGTTGATGAATATGGCGGAACTTCCGGAATTGTAACACTTGAAGATATTATTGAAGAAATTGTCGGAGATATTAGTGATGAATTTGATACAGTGGAAGATGAAGTAAATTATACAAAAATCGATGATTATACTTATCTTTTCGAAGGAAAGACATTGCTCAATGACTTTTGCAAAATTTTAAATATTGATGATGCCATTTTTGAAGATATTCAGGGTAATCCTGACACACTTGCCGGATTAATAATTGAACTTGAAGGAAGAATTCCTAAAATCAATCACAATACTAAATTTCAGCATTTTGAGTTTAAAACAACAAAAGTTGACAACCGGCGTATCCTGCAAATTCAGGTTAACCTGCCTAAACCAAAAGCATCTAATTAATTGATTTTAAGATTGAAGATTCTACAGATAGTTACGTTTTTTTTCCTCTTTTTCTTACTGTCATGTGGCGATACTTCTTATTATCCACGTCCTGTCGGTTACATCCGGATTGATTTACCTGAGCATTCATACCAAGTATTTGACACTTCATTTCCATATTCTTTTCAGTACTCGAAATTTGCAGTTATTCAGTATGATGACATTACTTACCAGGAACCTTTCTGGATCAATCTGGCCTATCCGCAGTTTAAAGGTAAAATTCATCTGAGTTACAAGAGCCTTGATTCTTTCGACCTTCATACTCTTCAGGAAGATTCGCGACGCTTCGTTTTTCAGCATGCTGAAAAAGCTGTTGGTATCACTGAGTCAGAAGTTTATTTGCCAAAATCCGGGGTATTCGGAATGGTATATTTTATTGAAGGTAAAGAAGCGGCTTCACCTTTTCAGTTTTGGATTACCGACAGTGTGCATCATTTTATGCGGGGCGCTTTGTACTTTAATCATTTACCAAATAATGATTCATTGAAACCCGTTATTGATTTCATTGTAAAAGATATGGATTATTTGTTTGAAACTTTTAACTGGAAATAGTTCTCAATCAACAGTTTATTAAAAGTGAAATGGTTTTTGCCTGAAAGTTTTCATTGGCAGTAATCATTAGCATTACCATCTTTACTCCTTTCTTTTCAGGAACACTTTTTTTAGATGCCTCTTACAATCTAATTTAGTTACATTTGCAAAGTATTTAAAAAGTAATTCAGTTACATTTAAATTATTTACCTTATTTATTCAAAATTAATTGTAAATGAAAATTAAATATCAGGATCTGATTGAGCAAACATTTGAATTTCCTCAGGAAGAGTTTGAAGTACATGACAATGAGTTGTACTTCAATAAAATTCCTTTAATGGATATTATAAAACAATATGGTACCCCGGTAAAGCTAACCTATTTGCCCAAGATTAGTTCACAAATTCAAAAAGCAAAAAGACTTTTTAATGTTGCAATGGCTAAAGTGGATTATCAGGCTGATTACAAATATTGCTACTGTACAAAAAGTTCTCATTTTTCATTTGTTCTGGAAGAGGCATTGAAGAATAAGATTAACCTCGAAACATCATCAGCATTTGACATTAATATTATAGATGAATTGTACAATTCTGGTATTATCGGGAAAGATATTTTCATCCTTTCCAACGGATTCAAACGTACTCAGTATCTTGAAAATATTGTACGGCTGATTAATGATGGTTTTATAAACACCATCCCGATTCTGGACAACATGGATGAGTTGCAATATTACACTGACAACGTCAGTAAAAATTTTAATGTAGGCATTCGAATTGCTTCAGAAGAGGAGCCAATGTTTTCGTTTTATACCTCCAGACTTGGGATTCGCTATAATGATATTGTGCCTTTTTATCATGAAATGATCGAGACTAATCCAAAGATAGGATTGAAAATGCTGCATTTTTTCATCAACACAGGGATCAAAGACACAGCATACTATTGGAACGAATTAAACAAGAGTTTGAATGTGTATGTTGAACTAAAAAAGGTTTGCCCTGAGCTGGATTCGTTTAATATCGGCGGAGGTTTTCCAATCAAGCGCTCGCTGGGATTTGAATATGATTATGAATATATGGCTGAAGAAATTGTAGCGCAGATTAAATCCGTTTGTGATCAGCACGGAGTTCCCGAACCTGATATTTTTACGGAGTTTGGTTCTTTCACTGTTGGCGAAAGCGGTGCTACACTTTATTCTGTTCTGGATCAGAAGCAGCAAAATGATCGCGAGTTGTGGAATATGATCGACAGTTCGTTTATGACTACTCTGCCGGATTCATGGGCTATCAATCAGCGATTTATTCTTCTGCCTGTCAACAGGTGGGATGCCGAGTATCAGCGCGTTTGTCTTGGAGGATTAACATGTGACAGTCAGGATTATTACAATGATGAAGCACATACCAACGCAGTTTTTTTACCTAAATTTGATAAAAATGATCCTCTTTATCTCGGTTTCTTTCATACTGGTGCTTATCAGGAATCTTTGGGAGGATATGGCGGGATTCAGCATTGTCTGATTCCAGCACCTAAACATATCATTATTGATTTAGATGAAAATGGGGATTTTTCACCTAAGCTTTTTGCCAAAGAACAATCTTACAAGTCTATGCTTAAAACGCTTGGATTTTGATTGAAATCTGTTTTAGGCAGTTAAATAAAAAAGGGAACATCGTTTTATCGAGGTTCCCTTTTTTATAGTCAAATGCTGATTGATTATCTGATGACCAGTTTTTCGATGAACTTACTGGTTTCAGTTTCAATTTCTACAAAATAGATTCCTTTTGTAAGGTTGTTTGTGTTG
>RZYY01000191.1 GCA_009930115.1 Sphingobacteriia bacterium
AACGTACCATGGGTCGTCAAGTCCTAAGGCTTGGGCAAATAATTCTGTGTTTCTCATGCTGCAAAAATAATTCTACCCACATTATATGGCGATGAGCCAACAAATTAAGCAACAGAGCGATTGAGATTTTATCTATCGCTCTATTTTGCTTTATAAAAATTGTTGTCCAGTACTATTGGGCCATCTCATGTATTGCAATCGCAACTTCACTTGTGGGGTTGCGTTTTTTTTACCCTTCGTGAGCAAAACCAGCTTAACCCAATGAAATTGGTAATTTATTTTTGATTTATCCCGAAAGTTTTTCAGGCACACCATACCAGGGAACAAACAGGACATAAAGCAGGGTAAGTTGTTTTTTTTCTTAAATCCCAGAAAAGCATGATCTGCTGGCGGCTAATGATTAGAATCCAGGGTGATATTACAAAATCAAAGTCTTTCGGGAGTCGTTTCAATTTTGGCTAATTTTGCAGGCCAGGGATAAATGCTTTGGCTTGATTTGTCATCCGAAGCTTCCGGTTCACTTAAAAAAGGGAGATTGTATGTATCAGACGCATCGTACCTATATAAAAGCCGACATGAAATTGTCGCAGCTGATAAGGGAAAATCCCAGGCTGCTTTTACTTCTTGAACACTTCGAAATCGACTTTGTTGTCCGCGACAAAATAGTATCCCAGATATGCAGTGAACACGAAATCCCGATTCCTCTTTTTTTACTCTTTGCCAATCTTTACAACGGATTCAACCCTGAAAAGGAAGATATCACACCTGTCAGCGACATCCGGCTTATCATCCGGTTTCTGAAAAACAGCCACGAGTATTACAAAACTGACAAATATCCCGAAATCATACAGTATATCAAGACTCTGCAAAACATTTGCATGAATGAAGAAGTGAAACTGATCGAGCAGTTTTTTACTGATTATTTCGATGAAGTACTCGAACATCTGAATTATGAGGATGAAATTGCCTTTCCCTATTTCATTCAACTGATACAGAATGAACCTGTTGATAATCCTTCTGCTTTTTCGGTGAATGAATACCGCCTGCATCACACTGACATCGAAACCAAGCTTGCCGATCTGAAAAACCTGCTGCTCAATCACATACGAATTACCGACGAATTGCCACTCAGGCGCAGACTGCTTTTCAACCTTTTTGAACTTGAATTTGATTTACAAATCCATGCACTGATTGAGGAAAAGATTTTGCTGCCACTAATCAGCGAAGTCGAAAAAAGACAACGGAATGGATAAATGCAGGATCAATATTGTCTTCACTGAACCTTCCGACATTGTATTTGAAGGAATTTCCAACCTGTTGCTCAAATCCGAAAGCCATTACTACATTTTCAGGGTAAAAGACCTGGATGAGCTCACCCAGTTTTGCATCAGAGAAAATCCTGATATTGTCATCATCAACCCTGCAGCCATCCAAAACAGGATCAGTGATTTTATCAGGCTTAAAAAAAGCTTCAGCCATATTTCGTGGATCGGGCTTATCTACTCCTTTTTCGACAATGTGATGATAAACAGGTTCACATCAATAATCAATATCACCGACACAGCCGAAATGGTAGCTGAAAAGATCAGCAGTACACTGGAGAAATGTAATTGCAGCAGTCAGGAACAGGATGAACTGTCGGAAAGGGAAACTGATGTGCTGGTGTTATTGGTCAAAGGTTTATCGAACAAAGAAATTGCTGATAAGCTCAACATCAGCGTTCATACAGTAATCACCCACAGGAAGAACATCGTCGAAAAGACCGGAATAAAGAGTCTGCCGGGTCTCACTATCTATGCCATCTCAAAGAAAATCACCCCGTTAACGCTTTAGCCAAAGCTTTTCAATTTTCATCCACTCCCGATTCAGGGCTTGCTGAGAAACCTACAATCCATTGATAAATAAGCCACTGCAAAGAATCTGATTATATCCTGATGCAGGGTTTTATGGCAATTATCTCCCAATCCTTGCACCAGATATTGCAGTGCTCTGCACCTTTTATTTGTTTGTGGTTGGTATTTCTTCAATGATTTCGGTGCTCCGCACCTGAAGCAAAAGCGACGGCTCCGTATGGACGGAGCAGTCGTGACGAAATATTGATAGAACAAAGGATTGAAATGAAGTTCAACAGGTGCAGCCCCGAAAGACGGGACAGGCGCACAGTAATATTAAAATTCTCTAAAAGTGTCTGTCAGACCGAATGCTTTTTGGAGTTTTTCAGCAGCTCCTTATTACCTGCAACAGGGACGTTACCCGGATGATGCTGCCTTTCTTTATGCGCCCGTTTACGGCACGATGTTTTATGCAGGAATATCCGTCACCATCAGGCATAAAACCGGACTGCTCATTTGGAAATCATCCGGAATGCTGAAGATAGAATACGAGAATGATTTTGCCGGAAAGATTTTAGCTCCTTCATCCTGATTATCTTCAGAAAATAAAATGATGGAAATTAGCTCATTTCGGCAATAAGTTTCCCCCAGGTATTGCGCTGCTTAAGCAGGAACCTGATTTCATTCCCTTGTCTGAGCACCAGATTTAATCCGTTTTGCAAGAAAAACCAGGTATTGAAAAAAAGAACATCACTGATGGTTTTGGGATCAATTTCCAGGTCAAACAACCCTGCATTTCCGTTGGTGCTTTTAAAATAAATCCGCTGATTGGTAAGAATGAGCTTCCCTTTTATTTTCTTCCGTTCACTGACACAGAGATCAGAATCGGTAGCTTTTACAACCATTTCATTGGCATTCAGATCAATTTTCATATTTGTAAGTTTTATCCGGTTAAATTTAACTGATCGTTTTCCCTGGTAAGACGGCATAAAGGGTTTGCTGTTACAAGTCTGACATTACACAATCTTACACTGAAAGCAGCATAATCGTCACGGGAGTGATGACTTTACGAAAGGGTAAATACTTTTTGTTTTTACAGTTTGCTCTGCACAGCAACATTTGATTGCAGCAGGAACAATCAGGATTTTTGATTTGCTGATCAACGCATGTTGCAGAACTGTCATTAAAACAAGGCCTCAATCATCATTTATCATTCTGATGCAGCGACATCAGGGTTTATTTTTGGTTGGGAAACCATTTGTTGAAGACAGCTTCGTAGGTGCCGTCAGCCTTTATGTCGTCCAGTGTTGTTTGCCACTGTGTCAGGATAGTGTTGTCCGTATTTTTGGAAAAGGCTATGTAATAATCTGAGGACAAAATATCCACGGTCGGAGTGATCTGTTCATACTCATAACCGGCATCGTGCAGAATATCGGCAATGGTAACATTGGAGCACACAATTGCCTGCACAGCACCATCCATCAGCAACGTTACCATTTCGGCAGGATCTTCCTGTGCAACCAGATTGATAAAGCCCAGTTCCCGCAGGTACTGATCTGAAAACCATGAGCTCACGGTGCCAATAGCATTAAGATTGCGTGCTTCATCAACTGTATTGATCGTAATGCCTGAACCGGTTTTAACATAGAAATAGGTAATATTTGTACCGATCGGCCCTACCCAGTTAAAAAGTTCCTCACGGATTTCGGTGCGGTCCATGGTAAACAAACAGAAATTGGGGTTGTGCAGTGCCAGTTGATAACCGTTGCTCCACAGCGAAAGTCTGATGTCGTAAAACCGTTGGTTTCTGCGCATGATTTCTTTGACCAGATCAGTACCAAAACCTGTTATTTCACCAAAACTGTTTCTGTAGGTAAGAGGGGGGTATTGTTCGGTATAAAACTGAAGAATATCCGGAGCTCCGCTGGTCTGCATGTGACGTTGATATAATGTTTCCAAGCTGCCGTTGAGTTTCAGCTCATCAAGCTCCTGCTGAAAGTCCCTGGAAACAGCTTCCGGAATGACTTTATTGAAGGCAAAGTAAACCAATGAAGTTTCAAGTGTAAGCAATGGCCTTACATCGTAAATGGAGTGGTTGATGCTTTCCAGGGCAGCAATGGTTGCAATTTCCGAGGACGGAAACAAAGTGATGGTACCGTTGAGCAGTTTTTCAAAAGCATCGGCACTGTTTTCACAATCCACCAGATTGGTAAAACCTTCATTTACCAAAAACTCCTCTATCGAAAAATCAGGAATTACCCCGATGGCCTCCACCTGGCGGGCATCTTCCAGAGTTTGTATATCTATATTAGAGGATGATGCACAGTAGAATTTCCAGTCAATCGAAGCATAAGGACCTGCCCAGTTGAAATGGTCTTTCCGGTCAGGGGTAAGGATGGTTGAAAACAAAACTGCTTCAGGGTTATCCTGTGCCTCAGCCAAAGCTTCATCCCATGGCAGCACCTGAACTTCAAAAGGAATTGCCAGTCTGTCGCAGATCATCGAGAGCAGCTCCGGACCAAGTCCTTTCAATTGGCCTTCTTCACTGTAATTAAATGGCTTGTACTCTTCGGTGAAAAAGTCCAGGTTATGAGGATAGCGGTTTTCCTCTTTATCTTTACAAGCAACCATTACAATAGCAATAACCATCAACAGGGCAGCTAAACGCGGAGTAATCTTAAACATTTTGATAAGTTTGAAAGTGAAAATATTTTTTTGCAAATGTATTCCATTTACCTTTTTCAGCTTCTCAAAGTATCCGCAAAAAAATCGCTGTCCCACAG
>RZYY01000049.1 GCA_009930115.1 Sphingobacteriia bacterium
AAACTCGAAGAGGTGCGGGCTTCAGCCGACAAGCGACTGCTCAACACCATCATCATTACCGAAGAGAATGAGCGGCGAAGACTTGCCAGGGAGCTTCACGACGGATTGGGACCACTTCTGTCGTCAGTGAAAATGTCGGTATCGGCAATCCCTTCCGGCAATAATACCGGGAATCAGTCCGAAATTATGCATAATGTCATCCAGTCAATAAATGAATCCATAAACACACTGAAGGAAATCTCAAACAACCTGAGCCCCCACATACTCGACAATTTCGGGTTGCCTGCAGCAATCCGGGCTTTCATTGACAAACTGGAACAGGCAGGCGAAGTGCGTTTCGATTTCAGGGATAATATTGGCAGCAGGCGATATCCGGGTAATACCGAAATCATCGTTTATCGTGTGGTTTGCGAACTGATAAACAACACACTGAAACATGCCGGTGCCGATAAAGTTCTCATCAGCCTTGACCAGGAAGATGACCAGCTTCTGCTCCTTTATCAGGACGATGGTAAGGGTTTCGACCAGGAAAAGCTTGTGCTGGGCGAAAACAAGGGAATGGGGCTCAGCAACATCCGGTCGCGTATTAACTCACTCAACGGCAGGTTTGAAATCGAAAGCTGGCCAGGTGAAGGTATCATTGTTACCGTTGTAATTAAAATCCAAAGCAACAATCCGGCTGAAAGCAATTAATCTTTTGTTACTTCTGATCTATTCTTATCTATGAAAAAAATCCAACTTCTGATTGTTGACGATCACCAGCTTTTCAGAGACGGGCTGCGTCTGCTGCTTTCAACATGTTATCCCAATATCGGAATCAGTGAAGCAAAAAACGGCAGGGAATTTCTTGATTCACTCGAAAATTCAGTCCCCGATATTACCCTTATGGATATAAGTATGCCTGAAATTGACGGTATTGAAGCTACAAGAATGGCTGTCGAAAAATATCCGTCAATAAAAATCATAGCACTTTCGATGTTTGGCGACGAAGTGTATTATTACAAAATGATTGATGCCGGTGTGAAAGGCTTTCTGCTTAAAAATTCGGAAATCGGAGAAGTCAGGCAGGCTATCGAATCAGTATTGGCCGGTGATCACTATTTTTCAAAAGAACTTTTACTCAGCATAGTCAGAAATATTCGTCGGACAAATCTGTTGGAAAACGAAGAAGTCATTCTCTCGGTAAGAGAAAAAGAAATCCTTCAACTCATATGCCAGGGGCTGTCGAATCAGGAAATCGGAAACAGACTGTTTCTTAGTAAACGCACAATTGACAAGCACAGGGCAAATATCCTTTCCAAAACCGGTTCCCGCAATACCGCCCATCTGGTGATGAATGCCATAAAACACAACTGGATAAAAATCTGATAAAAGAACTAACGCCAAATCCAGATGATAAAAACCAGACAGCAAACTGCATTGGAAACATACAGGAAAAAAACCGGTAAATAAAGTTGGTATGTTCCATGAAGATCAGAATAGGAAATGTACGTCCGTAAACCCCGGATACAATCAGTGACAATACTTTATAAAGTCATTCTCCGCCTGACACTTTTTTTAAACAACCAAAAAATGACGTTAAAATCTTTCATTGATAACAAATTATTACCGGACCAACGTAACTATTAAACGAATTTAAAGCCAACATCTGCAATAATTTCAGGGCTTCTTATCACCAAAATATTCACTCAGATGCAGCCAATTAATCTTTTGCTGACTGATGAACGGGTGAGAGTGTTAACTCTGCATTTATAAGTTGCATTGCTGTAGCAGTAATTGTTATTGGGTGCTGATGCTGTTCGGTGCGCAGCAGAATGGCAGCAATCCCGGATTTGGCAGGTGAAGGATTTTCGCCGGTAATCACTGCATCTCCGTCAACATGAAAAGTGATCAAATTTTCAGCATCAGGAATCAGGGTACCGTTTTCATCTATCACCGAAGCGTAAACAAACACAATGTCCGGATAATTACTGTTAATAGGAACAGAGGAAAGATCGGCTTCCAAATGCAATGCAGTGGCTTTTTGGGGTGTTTTAACCACATGCTCAGCCACCGGCCTGCCGTTAATATAGCCAACAGCTCTCAGGGTTCCAGGTTCAAAATTTTTCATGTTAAAAACAAAGGGCGGATAAGGCAGATGTGAAGAATACTGATCTCGGAGCAAATCCTGACCTGAAACTGGCTGTTCATTCAGAAACAATTCCACCCGTTCGCAATTGCTGTATATTTTCAAACTAACAGGAGAATTTTCTTTCCAGTAACTTGCAATTCTCACCATCGGGCCGGAGGCAATTCCACGACCAGGGATAATGTAAGGTGATCTTTGGCTTTGATAGAAATAATACGAAAACTTGGGAATCCTGAAAATGTCAGCGATTCCCGATGCTTCCAGATCGTTGGCATAACCTCTGTTGTAGTCAAACATCAGCCAGTTGGCATCACCGATAGTTCCTGTGCCTTTTCGGTTTGAGTTGGTTGCTTCCTGAAAATTGAGAGACTGCTGCAACAGTCGTTTTTCGCCATGTTCCCTGAGCTGCCGGCTGGAGCGTTCTTCTTCCCTGAGGTCGCTAAATTCTGTCTGGCTAAATCCCGCATTCTGGGCATAGTATTCCCAGTCGCCGTATTCGGCAATAAAAACACTGCGCTTCCCTTCCTTGTAAAAATTCCAGTAGTCAGGCGGCTGACCATGCTGACGGGCAGGGATGAAAAGGTCATAAGCCGGATGATCCATCCAGCCTGCACTGTAAATTCCTGAAAACGGAAGTTCAGTTTTCAGGATAAGGTTTGCCTCTTCGATGAATTCATCCGGCATAATGGTTTCATTAATTGATATTTCCCAAAAAACCACCGATGGATGATTTCTGTCGCGACGGATCATGTCACGACAATTCTGAAGTGAATTTGCTATAAATTCTTTCCCGCCCATAAACTGCCATCCGGGCAGGCAGTTCATTACCATTAAACCAAGTTCGTCGCAGGCCTTCATAAAAGCTTCGGCCTGCGGGTAATGTGACAAGCGGACAAAATCAAATCCGGCATTTTTTATTTTAACGGCATCGCGGTACTGGGCTTCATCCGAAAGAGCATAGCCCACCCAGGGATACTCCTGATGCCGGTTGGTACCACGAATAAAAAACTTTTTATCATTCAGTAAAAAACCGTTCTCTCCCAGCACGATCTTTCTGATGCCCGTCTGCTCGCTGAGTTTGTCAACTGGTTCATCATCCGCAAAAAGTGTTATCTGCAAATCATAAAGTGCCGGACTGTCAGGTGACCAAAGATGCGGATCAGTCAACCTGAATTCTTTGGATAATTCAATTTCCGTTTCTGACCGAACCGGTGATTTTTCTGAAACCACTTTCACTACTTGTCCCTCAGGACTTTTTAATGCTGCTTCAAAATGAATCTGTCGGTTAGTTTTGGATTCATTCAGGGCATGTACCTGAATTTTGCATGTGGCCGATGATTCTGAAATATTTTCAAACCTTACAAGCAGACCTCCGCTGCCCGGCTTATTGGCTTCAATTGCACTGGAAATGTGCACTTCATTGGTAATGATAAGGTAAGCATTTCGATAAATGCCCCCATAATAATTAAAATCCAGCTCCCTGAGCGGTTTCCCCGGCGGAATGTCAGGATTGTCCTCATTGTTGACTTTCACTTCAAGAAGATTGGATTTTCCGGGCAAAATGGCATCGGTAAGGTCAACCTCAAACGGAAGATAGCCGCCGGCATGATAACGTAAGTGCTGTCCGTTGAGCCATACATCAGCTTCATGCATAATGCCCCCGAAATACAGGAAAATCTTTTTACCGCTGACATCCTCCATTTCAAATGCTTTGCGATAGAAGACCGTTCCCTGCCATTGGTCATTGACCACCAGCGGCTCAAGGCGGGCAGTATGCGGAAGATTTATTTCCTGCCATGTACTTTCTTCATCATCATATCTGAATTGCCAGTTCTTTCCGAAATTTGTCCGTATCCGGGGTGAAAAATCGCTGGTTGATTTTGCACAGGAACTGGCAATAATAAGAGCCACAGCAAGAAGAGGGGGCAGGATAATTACTTTCCTTTTCATTTTTTCAATAGTATTGTTTGGGGTCAAAAAACTCAAATGCCTGCAGATGTTCATTTTGGCGGAATGCATCAAAAAATGTGGCGTTATCCCAATGCGAACCATGTCCCCAGGGCGTGTTGCAGCCGGATGAAATCCATGCGGGTTCCCAGTAAATCACTCCTTCACCGCCACCTGCAAGTGTGAATCGGGTAAGATGAACAAGATAGTCAAGCTGACCTTCAGGCGTGGCAGGAAAATCCGGTATTAAAGCTTCCTCACCGAGAATGTTTCCGGCATTATCAGCATTATCAAGGGTATGTGGATAAGCTGTTTCAACAATCATAACCTTTTTGTGGAAAAGTTTTTTCAATGAGTCAATGGCTTGCGGGATTCGGTGAAAAGGATAAACCGACCACTTGGGATAATAGGAAAGTCCAATCCACTGAAACTCATGCAGACCGGCTTTAAAAGCACTTTCAAACCACCAAAAGGCATTCTCGGGCTGGGCAATGTGCATCATGATCTGAATAGATTTGCCTGTGGTTTTTTCTGCCTCTCTCACTGCTTCTATGCCTTTATTCAACAAAAACACATTTCGCTCCCAGTTGATCGAGTCGATCACCATCTTATCGGCTGGCTGCATAATTTCGATATTGACTTCATTGCCTACTTGCACCATTTCCGGCATAAGATGTTCTTTTTCAAGATTCAGTAAGGTCTTAAGGGTGAACTGAAACAGCGAGTCGCCAAGAACTGCAAGATTGTCAATATTTTCCCATGCGCGGGGGATTACCTGATGCTGTGGATCAGCCCAGGTATCCGAATAATGAAAATCAAGCAGTACTTCCATGCGATGTTCTTTTGCCCTGCTTATGGTTCGTTTTACGTCTTCAAAACCACAAAATTCATTTATCTCTGGTGTATGCCAAAGCCTTACCCTTACAATGTTTGCTCCCTTTTTGCCAAATAGCCGGAACGGATCAACAATTTTGCCATCACAACGATAAACGCCACCGCAGCTTTCAATCTCGTTAACATAGGAAAGATCGGCACCAAGATAAATTTTTTTTGTTTCGTTGCGACATCCGGCAAATGTTGTGATGCCTGCAAGCAAAAGAACCCGAATAAATAATTTCATTGAATGAATAATTTGTGGATACCTGGTTTTTCTTGTGTGGTAAAAACTTTGAGATAATAAACGCCTGCCGGAAAATCAGTGGTGTTGAAATCAGCCTCGGGGAGGTTGTTTAGCATGTAGGTTTTTATACTGCGACCCGACAGGTCCAAAATTTCAATTTTATTCACCGGATTGTCTGAAATCACATGAACAGAGGCTGTTGCCGGATTGGGAAATAATTGTACCCTGTTTTCAGTCTGGTCATTAATTCCTGTGCCGCTGATTGTTTCACACGAACTCCATTTGAAAGCAAATTCCTCAGGTATATTCCGGATAACATACTCGCGGTGAGTATTCCATTGCAAAGCACATTCAGGCGGAACTACCTCTCTTGACTGAATATTCCAGTCAGGTTTATTATAAAAAATATAGGCACCAACACTTCTGCCGGGAATTTTTTCTTTGTGGATGAAAACATTTTTTCCGATATGTTGCATTTGTCTGAACTGCCAGGTTTCGCCGGTGAAGTCTCCGGTAACATAAACGCCGTTGGTGGTGTCAGCGCCGGTCATATCCACTTTAAAGGTTACCATCACCGGGTTGAGATTCGGTGGCATAACAGAATAATCGTATTCCAGAAATTCGATTCCCTGATGAAGATGATTATCAAAATCAAAAAAAGTGGCGTTTTCCCAGTGAGAGCCAACACCCCACTGCGTAGAACAGTTTGTCGAAACCCAGGCCGGTTCCCAGTATATGATGCCGCTTCCTCCGTTTTCTTTCATCAGCCAGGCCAGTTCTGTCAAAACATCCCGTTGAATGTCAGCAGAAGTTGAATTACCAAAAGTTTTTAAAAAATTGGTACTGCCGAGCATATTGTTTGCATTGTCGTCCCAGGCCAAAGTCCAAGGGTATCCGGTTTCAACTATCATCACTTCTTTCAGAAAAGTTGTTTTCAACTGCCCCGCTGTCGCTGCCGCACTTCGGACATCATGAACCGACCAGCCGGGATAATAAGACAATCCAATGATGTCAAATCCTGTAAAACCATGCTCTGCCGCTGATGTGAACCAGGAAACTGCATTTTCGGGTTTGGCAATGTGGATCACAGTTTTTATTGCAGTTCCAAATATCTGATTAATACTGTCAACGGCTTCAATCCCATGATTCAACAGAAACACATTCCTTTCCCAGTCATTTGGATAAAGGGGCTCTCCTTCTTTTACCAGAATATTTCCGTTAATTTCATTCCCGATTTGGACCATGTCGGGTAACAATCCCTCATTTTGCAAGTGATTTAAGGTATTGAATGTGTATTGAAAAAGTGAATCACCGAGAATATTGAGATCAGTATAATCTTCCCAGGCTGCAGGGATCAACTGATGGGTCGGATCTGTCCAGGTATCGGAATAATGAAAATCAAGCAAAACCGAAAATCCGGCATTTTTTGCTCTTCCGATTGCTTTTTTTACATCATTAAAAGTACTGTAATCTGTCCATCCGGGATTGTGCCACAGGCGATAGCGCACAATACCGGCCTGATGACCGGCAAAAATTTCGTATGGGTCTTTGGCTTCCTGATTTTCGTAATAAACAGCGCCGCAATCTTCCATTTCATTTAAATAGGAAAAGTCGGCACCAAGATAAAAATGCTGTGGATAAAGCTGTGTGACCGTAAAAACCAGATACAACAGAAAGACTTTTTTCATGGTATAGGATCGTTGGATTATCCAGGTAAAAATAGCCATTTTTGTTGAGAAATAAAGATTAAAAAGAGGCTTTTTCAAAAGTCTCCGATTTTAAACCTGCAGTGTTTTTTAACCCTGATCTGCATGATGGTATAAAAAGTTGAAAATCAGGCTCCCGGTACATGGAGTAATCCTGATTTTCAACTTTTAAAGGATAAGACAACCTTTTGAGGGAGTCTGTTAAAATTTTAATCCCTTATGGTAATGTGCGTGGCTTATTTCACTATTTCATAAGTAGGTTCAGGAGTGGTAAATCTCAGAATGAAAGTTATTGTTCCACCTTCCGGGATCAGGATGTCTGCACCACCCTGAATCAGTGTCCCATCATCCGGGTCCTTTGCTCCGAGATTTAAGTCCCAGCCATCATTGGCCCTAAATTTGAACCTTTGATTTTCAGCAGCAGGAATATCTTCAACCGTAACTGAAAGCTGCTGATTTTCGATGTCGTAAATCAGGTCAATATCGGATGACCACGAAAGCCATTCGCCTATTACACCCCAGTTTTGAACTCCGTCTCCATAATTCCAGGTAAGGTTGATGATGTCGATTTCGAGCTGATAGCCACCTGCACCCGGGATTACCAGGTTTCCTGCTGCTGCGTCGGTACTTAGCTCAAAGGGAGTTGCTCCGACACCATAATTGGTATGTTCCCAGTCGGGATCGGAAGTAAATTTAAACTCAAAAGTACCACCCTCAGGGAAGTAAATATAGCCATTGTAAACTCCGTCGCCGTCAAAATCAAAAACATTGGGCGCTGCAGCCGGGTTCCAGCCCTGATAATCGCCCGGAACCCAGAGTTTCGGATAGGAAACCACTGTTGAATAAGGCGTTAACATTAATGAAACTTCCTGCGAATAAAGTTCCGAATACGTCGAACTGGTATTGAGGAAACTCAGAATGCGGAAAGCGACTTCTGTTTCCATATCTGCCTGCAATCCCATCCCAAGCAGTTTTTCATTCATTTCTCCAACAGTGATTGTGAATTCGGTTGCTGTTGTACTTATTAATTCCCGTTTATTCTTAAAACTGCTGTCGGCAATATCCATTTGAAGTACATAAGTTGGATGCTGAAGCAGATCAATGTTGTATTCTGCCGGTGACCAGCTAAATTCAGCAAACACTTCAGCAGCCATGTCTTCGGTTAAAACAAACTGCGTTCCGCCGGCAGGGCCTGTAAACTCCTGCGCAGTAGCTTTCGTCATATCCAGTACCGGGTCTTTGGATTCTTTTTCGCACGACACGAAAATGCCAAAGCTGATGATTGCTACGGTAAGAAATATTATTTTTTTCATAGTCATAATGTTTTAGAAATTAGTAACCGGTATTTTGTTGAAGATTGGGGTTTGCACCTATGTCTGAAGACGGGATCGGGAAAAGGTTAAATTTGTCCAAAACTGCTTTTCCTTCGGGGACGTTTCCTTTCCAGGGCCACAGGTAGCTGTTGGTTGTAAATTTTCCAAAGCGCACCAGATCAGTTCTGCGATGACATTCCCAGTAAAGTTCGCGGGCTCTTTCGTCGAGAATGAAATCCAGCGTTAATTGTCCGGAGGTAATATTACCGGATTGATTGCCATAAGCTCTTTCTCTGATTTCGTTTACATAATCAACAGCCAATCCTAAATCGGCACTACCTCTAACAGCAGCTTCCGCGTACATCAGATAAACATCAGCAAGACGGAACATCGGAAAATCGGTATCGGGATAATCAAGGCTTTTGCCACTTGATCCGTTGGATGTTACGTTTTTCCATTTTGTTATGGCATATCCATCCGTAAATTCGCCAATGTTGACGATTTCCTTGTTTTGTCCCTGGGTGAAAAACATTGCTCTACCATCGGCTTCGCCGGTTTCATCCGGGAATTTATTGACAAATGCACTGGTTGCTCGTGTTCCTCCCCATCCTCCACCGCAGCCGTAATCACCCGGATTCATATCTCCTCCGATAGCTGCATGGATGATAAAGTTGGTTCCGCCGTAGGTTCTGGTATTATCCCCGTCATAAGTAATGGCAAAAATCACTTCATCAGTGCACTGATCATTATCTGCCAGAAAAAGGTTTTTATATTCAGGATGGAGCGAATATCCGGCATTGATAACCTTATTGCAATAGTTGGCACATTCGGTATATTTGTTCACACCGGCATATACTTCGGCATTCAGATAAATTTTTGCCAAAAGTGCCCATGCAGCAGCCTGATCAGCACGTCCATATTCTGATCTGGGAGGCAGCAGCTGATCTTCAATGTCGAGCAGTTCGGATTCGATATAAGCAAAAAGATCGCTGCGTTGTATCTGGTTGGGGAAAAATGATCCCACAGCATCCTCTTCGGTTACAAAAGGCACATTACCGAACAAATCCATGGCATGCCAGTAACTTAATGCCCTGAGGAATCTGGCTTCAGCCCTGTAATGTTCCACATCGGTTCTGAGATCGCCACTCACACCGCGCTCATCGAGTTTTCCGTCAGAGGTCTCACGGATATATTCGTTACATGCTGATATCTGATAGAAAATTCTGTAATACATTGCTGAAATAAACACGTCGCTGGAGCCCCAGGTAAGATGGTGAAAATCTTTGATGGTCTGATCGTTCCAACCGATGACAGCTTCGTCAGTAGGAAGCTCCTGATGATACCACAATCCCCTGAGATACTGACCAAACCCTTCATCAATTCCACTGATATCAGGATTTCCCGCAGGTCCGTCCTGACCAGAGACTGCAAGTCCGGCATACAATTTTGCCAGCACTTCTTTGTAAGCTTCGGGATTGTCGAAAACATTGGCTGCAGTCACCACATCCTTATCCAGTGGAACCGTATCCAGGTCTTTGGTACAGGATGGGATAATGATCCATGCTGCAGCTAACAAAATTAAAATACTTACTATTTTTTTCATCTTAAAATTCCTTTAATTGATTAAAACTGAAGATTAACACCTAATACATACGTGCGGGGACGCGGATAAAGGCGGTTGTCAATACCGTTGCTGATTTCAGGATCAATTCCGTCATAACGGGTGATAACGAATGCATTCGTCACTGTTGCCGAAACCCTTAAGCTGGTTTTCCCGTTGATTATATTCGGGAAAAGATAACTCAGGGTGATGTTGTCCATTCTGAAAAAGGAAGCGTCCTGAATGTAATAATCTGACCGGTATTGCGGATTTACAAAACCGGTATTGCTCACAGCGGAAATAATGTTGCCCAGATATGGTCCTTCCGGACGATAAAGTCTTTCGTAAACGGCATTTTCTGATGCAATGTTATTGTAAGCATAGTTGCCGAAGTTAGCCCGTCCTGAAAATGAAAAATCCCAGTTTTTATAAGTCAATGCCGAAGAAATACCAAAATAAAAATCAGCTGCTGGTTTTTTGTAATGATACCTGTCGGCATCGGTAATTTCTCCGTCGCCATTCCGGTCAACGTACATGCCTTGTATGGGCATTCCGTCAATGTCGTAAACCTGTTCAAAAACGAAGAAGGAGTTGGAAGGATAACCCACGCTGTTCATTTGAATAAAGTTGCCTACACCTCCTGAAATACCGCCGGTTTCAACTCCGGGGTAATCAGGATCATCGGTTGCAGTCAGTTTGGTAATTTCATTCTTGTTGTAGGTAGCATTGAAACCAGCTTCCCAAAAAAGATCACTGGTGTTCACTATGCGTGAAGTAAGCGAAAATTCGATCCCTTCGTTTTCAAGATTACCGACATTTGTCAGGATAAAATTGGACAAGTTGGTACCAGCTGGCACAGGTATAAAATTAATCAGGTCTTCGGTTTTCCTTTTGTAATAATCAATAGATCCATAAAATCTGTCCTGGGCAAAGCCAAAATCCAGTCCGATATTTGAGGTAGTTGTCTCTTCCCATTTGATATTGTAGTCATACCCGGCCGGGCGCATGGTGTAATAAAAAAGATTCCCGAGCTGATAACGGGCAAACTGATTACTTCTGGTATAGCGCGGCAGATAGGGATAATCTCCCTGATTGATGTTTTGTTGCCCCGTTACACCCCATCCCAAACGTAATTTCAGTTGTGACAAGACGTCCACATTCTTCATAAAGTTTTCGTCAAGAATTTTCCAGGCAAAAGCTGCTGACGGGAACAAGCCCCAGCGTGTATCCGGTGAAAACCTGGAAGTACCATCATTACGCAACGTAAATGTCAGAAGGTAGCGATTTTTGAAGGTGTAATTTACACGGCCAAAGAATGAAACCAGATAATTTTCAGTTGGAACATAATTGGGCACAATGTTGTAGGTTTGCTTTGGCTCACCGGAAAAATTCTTCTGGTAAACTCCCGGCCGAACCGGATCAATGGTGAACTCTCTGGAATAGTTGCCATTCAGCGATGAATCGGCTCTCCAAAAGTGTTGCCATGAATATCCGATCATAGCATCAACATTACTTTCAATCTTTTCAAAATCTTTGTTGTAATTCAAATAGAAATCGAGCAATTCATTTTTCTTTTCCTGTTCGTAGTAATTAAAAATTCCTCCCCCGTTCAGTGCATCATAAACCCATGGAGCATAATCCGGCTGAATAACCTCACCGGATGATTTTGAATAATCATATCCAAGATTTAAGTTTGCACGAAGTTCAGGCAGAAAATGAAATTTATAATCCATCTGAAGGTTTCCGATAAGTCTGTTAACATCGGAATGGTCATCTTTAAGTTTGAGCAGTGCCACCGGATTGCTCGATCCCTGTTCAACAGGAATATCGGTACCATTACTCTGTATCCAGGCATAATAACCGCCAAAATCAGTGGGAGGCATCAGAATTGTATCAGCAACACCGTCGTCGTTAACATCATTCAGATAATAAGGATTATATATAGTAGTGTTAGTTACCGGCTTGGTCGGATCGTACTGAATGGCAGCACCTATGGCATCGCGGTTGGCAAACTGGTTTTTTTCGTTGGCATATTTAACGTTCACATTTACACTCAGATGATCATCCAGGAATTTCGGGTTTAAATTTGCATTGATGGTAGTCCGTTTGAAATTGTCGGTTTCCAAAATTCCATCCTGATCCGAGTAGCCCAAAGAAAGACGATAAGGCAGAAATTTGTAGGCACCCGAAAGGCTGACCAGATGGTCCATCCCAAGTGCATTCTGATAAATTTCATCCTGCCAGTCAGTATTTGCCGTGCCAAGCATCCCTGCCTGGTTGGGATACATTTCCGTTACCAGATCGGAAAATTCTTTTGCACCAAGCACATCAATGGTTTTCACAGGTGTTGACATCGAAAACGTGCCGTTGTATTCCACCTGAAGCGGCTTGCCGGTTTTCCCTTTCTTGGTGGTTATCATGATTACTCCGTTGGAAGCTCTTGAACCATAAATGGCAGTAGCTGAAGCATCCTTTAGTACAGTGAAAGTTTCAATGTCGGCAGGATTGATAGAGTTGAGCGTGTACCTTGAACCGGAAATGCCTTCATTGTCAATCGGAACACCGTCAATGACGTACAACGGGTCGTTGCTGGCCGACAATGATGATCCTCCTCTGATACGAATAGTAGCTCCTTCGCCCGGAGCACCACCACCGTCGATAATCTGAACCCCGGCAATTTTTCCTGAAACCAGTTTGGCAGGATTCATTATCTGACCTTTGTTAAACTCTTTGGCATCAACAGCAATAACTGAGCCTGTAGCATCTTCCTTTTTCTGAACACCGTAACCGATTACTATCAGCTCTTCCAGTGCAGTAGCTTCAATTTTCAGGTCAACGTTAATACTTGTGTTGGGTTGAACTACAACTTCCGTCGTGCCATAACCTACAAAGGAAAAAACCAGCGTGGTGTTTGCCCCGACGACAAGCCTGAATCTGCCATCGATATCAGTGGTTGTACCCTGTAAAGTTCCTTTCACCACTATTGAAACTCCGGGGATAGTTGACCCGTCATCAGCATCCCTGACAACGCCGGTCACCTCACCTGTTTGCGCATAAACTGCATTCAGGCTGAAAAACAGCAGCATCAGCAGCAAAGCAGCTTGTTTAAGAATTTGTTTTACCATAAATCATTTTTTTATTATTAGAATTTAAAAGTGTATCCTAAAGGAAGTATTTGCTCCCTGTTTAGGACTTATTTCATGCAAAATTAAGTTAATCTTAACATTTGCAGGATATTTTTTAAATAATTTCAAATCATTAATTTTAATTCCTTGTTCACCGATTACTTTTTTATCAAACTCAAGAAAAACCTGCCGGTAATCAAGCTGAACCAAAGTATCAATCATTCTTTTCAGCAACTTTGTTCCGATTCCCTGCTGCCTGTATTTTTCACGAACCGACATACATAACTCGGGAGTTCCTGAGTCAACATAACCAAATCCTTTCCCGTTTTCCGAAAAAAGCCTTGTCCAGACTGCCCCTGCAGTTCACCGTTAATTTCTGCCACCAGACATATATCTGCCTGTTTTCCAAAATGTTCAACATACACTTTCAACTCCGGCAGCTTAATAATATCTTTTTCAGGTTTTTCCTCCCCATCGGGAATGAAAATGGCGTCGTACAAAAATTTATCCAGTTGAGGAATTTCGCTTTGTTTTATCTCCCGGATCGTTAGTTCTGAAGCCATTATTTCAAAAATTAATCAGGCAAAGATATACATGAAGGTTTGACAAATGCTTCAGCTACTGTTCATGAAGCAGACGAGCAACGCTTTAGCAGGTTGAAATACAGGCTCCTGCAGCTGATGCTGTTCCATGATACAGATTAAAATCCCCGATTGTTCAAAATTGCCTTGAAATACAACAATGCGCCGTTGCGATAGGGAAAGGTTTCAAAAGTGAAATTTTTCTTTCCGAATAAAGCTTTCAATTCATCGATTTCATATAGATTTCCGTGAATGACCGCTTTTGATTGCTTTCTTTCAGGAACCGGTACACTGCAGTAAAATATTCCGTTTGTTTTGAGTATTCGTTGCAGTTCGGTAATAAAACCGTCAACATCATGGATGAAGTTGAGTGACAAATTACAAACGGCAACATCAAAAATATTGTCAGTGAATGGTGTTTTGCAGGCATCAGCATTGTAAAGCTCAAAATCATTGTACCCGAAATTGTCAAATCTTTTTTTGGCAATTCGGAGCAGACCTGAACTAATATCAACACCGGCATAAGTATTCTCCTTTCTGAGAAACCTCACTGCATCTCCGGTTCCGGTGGCCAGTTCGATAATCATTTTGCCCGTTACACCGGCAAATATTTCATTAAGGATTTTATAATGTTCTTCGACGGAAGCACTGAATTTTTTCGGGAAAACAGATTTTTCCATAATTCTGTCATACAAAAAAGAAAACAGTTCACCGAGCCAGGGCTTATTTCGTATCAGCCTGTTGTTGTGATCGAAAAGAAAATTAATCCCGTTTTTTTGTTTAACCCTTACGGTATTACTCAACATTATTTTACTCATTTTACCTTTGTATTTACAAAACCCGAACCGCAAGCCAGTCCGGGTAAGATAACCTGACCAATTATGTTATTCAATGTCTTAAACTCCCTGATAAACTGAATCAAAAAATATCTGAAAAATAATTGCTATCAGTATTTGATGAATTTGTGGATTGAATATCCTTTTTCGGTATGAATGGTAACGATATAAATCCCACTTTCAAATCCGGAGACATCCAAGTGATTTTTGTTGACGGAAATATCCGAAACAATGATTTCACCAAATATATTCCTGATGACAATATTTGTTACACCATCATAATCAGTCAGGTTAACGATTCCTGATGAAGGATTAGGGTAAAGCATGATTAGCGGTTTTTTGCCTGAATTTTGAGGATTCCCTGTGCAGTCCTGGTAAAGTACCGCGGTATCAGTGATTATTTCAGCACCGGTTTTATCATAAACCCTGCATCTGTATTCGTTGCCAAACAAATCGGGTGTTACGCTGAAAATACTCAATAGCGCCTTATTTGTTCCGGTGTAAACATCATTATCTTCCAGATCAGTAAAACCTGTTCCCGTATTAACCTGCCACTGATAAACCTTCACGCCGGTTGAAACTATGGAAAAGCTTGACTTATCACCCTCGCAGGCATACTGATCGGAAGGGTGAACAAGTATTCTGTACTGATAATTTTCGGCCCAGTAAAGCCCTTCTGCAGGCCAGGACCCTACAACGATATCTTCCCAGCCGTCGTTGTTTAAATCGCCGTGCATTACTGCATTGGCATCATAAACAAGAAAAGGGATAACTGTAATCAGGGTATCCCCGTTATTCATGTTTTCAGTAAAATTAACCAGACCAACTCCCCTGCAAGCAGACAACACATCCGGATCTCCATCATTGTCGGGATTGCAGATGGTAAAGTCGTTTACCGAACCCCACATTTCCACCTGATGGTCATCAAAAGTTCCGCTCTGATTGTTTTCGAGCCAGTGCAGCATATAATCGGGGGAATAGACCAGATCGGGAAAATCGTCATTGTTCATTTGTGCAGGGAGGATTTTCCAGGAATACCCAAAGCCGGCAATGGTTTGAGGAGGAGCAAAATTACCAGTTCCGTCATTTTCGAAATATTGAATTTCTTCATAAGCCGAAAAGGCAATATCATCATCATTGTCGTGGTCAATATCAATAAAACATCCGCTGTATTGGTCCACCGAAGCCAAAATGTTTTTGGCGAAAGTTCCCTGTCCGTCAGTGTTGATATAAAGCACCACCGCAGGTTCATTGACGAAGAATACCAGTAAATCGTTATCCGAGTCACCATCAACATCCGAAAAATCAATGTCTGCAGGCCCGTCGCCAGTATCATCAATGACTATTGCAGCACTAAAGGTTCCGTTTCCGTCAGTATTTTCGAGCCAAACCACCTTATCCCCCATGGCATCGGCGATGAAAAAGTCCTGATCGCCATCATTGTCAATATCATTGAATGCAATTTCATAGACATTATATCCCTGAAAGAGGATCGTTTCATCCCCGAATGATTGTGCTGAGCCGCGATTTTCAATCCAGCAGACTACCTGACCATCACTGTAAAACAGGTCTCTGTTCCCGTCATTGTTGATATCATGAACGGCAATTCGCCAAACACACCTGTTTTTTCTGATTGTATGAACCACAAATGTTGCTTCACCGTTTCCGTACCAGGTGACCACATCCGGATCCTGCTGTGAAAGGGCAGCCGCAATATCCACGTCACCGTCGTTATCAAAATCGGCAACAGTAAGTCCTTTGGGAACCTTACAGACCTCCGAAATCATTTGTGCCGGTATAAAGTTTCCGGCACCATCCTGATTATTGAACACAAGAATCTGGTTGCTGCCCATTGCCGAACAAACCAGATCCTGATCGTTATCAAGGTCAAAATCTGCAGCCACCACATCATAAGCCATGGTAACGTATTCTGAAACAATATGCTGTGAAGAAAAAAAACCGCTCCCACCAAGATTTTCATACCAGGCTATCTTGTTGTCAGAACGGGAAGCAGAAACAATATCAATGTTGCCATCCCCATTCAGGTCGGCGGCATAAATTGCACTGATAAAATTTACTTCTGTGGTAATCGGACTTTCCGCACCAAAGTTGCCATTGCCATCATTCGGGTACCAGACAATACTGTTACCGGCAAGCATTCCTGCAACAATATCCTGATCACCATCATTGTCCGGATCAGCCGAAAGAATAACCACCGGAAATTCCCCATCATCCGTGATGATATGAGCCGGTGAAAAACTGCCATTTCCATCTGTGTTTTCATACCAGCCAATGGTATTGTCATCTTTCGCTGCAACAATTACATCGTTGTCATTATCACCGTCAATATCTGCGGCTATAACACCAATGGCTCCCCCTGCATTGCTGCTAATGAGGGGTTGTAGTATGAATCCCCCCGAACCGTCATTTTTAAACCAGGCCACGGTGTTACTAATCTGGGAAACCGTCAAAACATCCACAAAAAAATCGCCGTTCAGATCAGCAGTAAACAATGATACTGCATAAGTGAATGCAGTGCTAAGTACCTGTTCGGCACCGTAACTGCCACTTACGGGATCATAAAAGGCAACAGCAATCTTATGGTCTGCAATTGATGAATAAACAATATCTATATAACCATCGGAATTAAAATCAGCTGATCTGACCACCTGAGGGTTGTCGGCATTACTGATTTTCTGTGCAGGGCTGAATATTTGTGCCTGCAAACCGACGAAAGCAGGTAAAATAAAAATCAAAGCTAAAATTTGTATTTTGCCCATCGCCGGATCATTTTATGATGATTTTATCGCGAAAGAAGAGCGTGTTGCCGGTGTGAATCATCAAATAATAAATTCCTGCCGGTAACCGTGAAACATCCAAGGTAAATTTCGGAGACTGAAAATCACTGATAATCACCACTTTTCCTGTAAAATCAATCATTTTGAGCGTTCCGTTGTCATACCCATTCAGCTCAATATTCAGTTCATCTCCGGCAGGGTTAGGAAAAACATTCGTATTCTCCGGGCGATTTTCAGCCATACCACTTACAACCACCAGATAGCATGCTGAAGTGTCCACACACATTCCGTAAGCAGTAATTTCCACTGCATAATTCCCAGTAACCTCTGGTGTAAAAGTCTGTGCAGTCTGCCCCTGTATAGGTTGAAATCCGGCTTCACAATCCAGCCATTGATACTCTGCATCTTCAGCAAGAGCCATCAGCGTTCCGTCCTCGATAACAACCCCGGTGTTGATTTCATCGTAAAACGACAGATTGATTATGTCCAGGGTGTCACAACCTGCGCAGGCAAAAAAGGTGCCGGGTTCGGTTTGCCATTCATTTTCAAGGAAAATACTGTCACCAAAGCATAGCGTTGTGTCCACGTAAATGAATTGAGGTTCTTCATAAAAGAAAACCTGGTCCCCGTTTTCAGATGAAAAACGTCCAAGATAAATATCCGGCAATCCGTCATTGTTGATATCATCCACTGCATGATCATGGGTACTGGCTGTCATTTCAAAGTCCTGCTTAATAAAACTTCCCGGATTATATGTGTCGTTTAACCAGATTTGTTTATCGGTAATAATATCTGCATGATTATCAAAGTTGATATCTTTCAGAATTACATCTGCATAAAAAGCACTGGCATCGAACAGGGAATCGCCCGGCATAAAATTCCCGAAACCGTCATTCACCCAAAAATGTATGTTGCCGTAAAAAGGAGCAATGGTCACATCCATGTCACCATCCGAATCAATATCACCCGAGTCAACCCCGTCACAACCATAGGAAAGCTCCTGTCCCGAATCCATGAATTGTCCTGTTCCGTCGTTGATGTAATATTTCCCGACAAAGCCGGAGCCTCCGCCTCTGACAACCACTGCATCGAGATCACCATCGCCGTCAAAATCGTTCAGGGTAACATCCTCAGGTGAACTTGCAGACAGGTTGGTTTGTCCGTTACTGGTAAAATAACCGTTACCGTTATTCAACATGATGCTGATATCTCCATGAGGGAAAAAAATATCGGTGAATCCGTCATCATTAAGATCTCCCACAGCAAATTCGTATCCCCCGGTATTGCCAAGAATGGTTCCTTTCAGCGTAAAAATTCCTGTTCCATTATTTTCCCATATTTCCATTCCGTTTCCGAAGGATGAATTTTGCGGCGAAGTGATAAAATCCCAGTCCCCGTCGTTTTCTATATCCATGATCTCTACGCCAAATCTCCAACTGTCGTCACCATAATATGTGGCTGTCGTGTTGAAAGTTCCATCCCCATTGTTAAAATAAACCTCAATGGCATCATAGGCGTGGATGGCTACAACATCTTTCCAGCCGTCACCGTTAAAATCGGCCAGCGCAACACCAAAGGTTTCACTATCAATACCAATGTCTTCCTGGGATAAATAATAATTCACACAATTGGTCTGTGCGTTCATGATCAGAACGCTGAAAAACATCGTCGCTAACATTAAAACAGCTCTAAAATCTTTCATGGCATGAAGTTTTTAAGTTTGACATTTATGTTATGTGAACATCAGTTTTTCATAATTCATTCTTTTTGAACCCGCTCCATTTCTGTTAACTTCCTTTTTAACAGAATCTGAATGCTGCAGCAAGGCGATTTTCCGTCAAAAAAATCTGTAGCTCCCCGCTTTCTGCATTTTCAAAGTTCAAATGTAAGAAAAAACATCAACAACCATAAACGAATAAAGATTTTATGTCGCAGGATCAATCTAAAAATTCTGTAAAAAAATTTCAGGAAGTTTAAAACGGGAAATACTGATTTATCAACGAACTCAGGTATTCCTTAAATAACCCGCATTGCTATTGGGAAACGAATTTAAGACCAATAATCGATGCAATAAGGGTAATCAGAAAAAATACCCTCCAGAAAGTAGCTGGTTCGTCAAAAAGGAAGATTCCGACAAGGACTGTTCCTATGGCACCTATTCCGGTCCATACAGCATAAGCTGTTCCTATTGGCAAATGCTGAGATACCCTAACCAAAATTATCATACTGATTGACAGACAGATAATAAATCCGATGTACCAGTACGTCGATTCGGTTCCTGTAGTTTCTCTGGCCTTTCCGAGGCATGTTGCAAAAGCTGTTTCAAAAAATCCGGCTATGATTAATAATATCCAGTTCATTTCAGGGTATGTTTTCGTGTAAATTCTTTCCCATTTACAGGCTAAAGACATGGCTCTGTTCCCGTATAATTTTTATTCAGTGAATGATGGTTTTCGTTTTCCTGTAAAGGGAATGCAAATCAAAGAATTATTTTTCAATCGGGTAAAAGTGGATAAAATGAGCAGCCGCCGAAGAGTTTCCACTTATGAGAGGAAACCATCCGGCGGCTGCAAATTGGGTTTAAGTTCCGGCAATTACACCGGCAATTTCCATTCGGGTGATTAACTGAGAATTTCTTCTAAAGTAATGTAATCACCCACTCTTCCTGTCATTTTTTCAACGTCAGTGTTTACAGGCAGGGTCTTTTTGCCGGGTCTCCATCCTGCAGGACAAACTTCGCCTGTTTTGGCAGCGTGCTGCCAAGCTCTGATCTGGCGTAAAAATTCATTTACATTTCTTCCGACAGAATCAGCCTGAACTTCCTGTGCCACACAAACGCCATCAGGATTAAAAAGGAAACGTCCCCTGAGTGCAACGCCTTCTTCTTCGACCAAAACACCAAAAGCACGGCTGACTTCCTGATTTGAATCAGCTCCCATGGTCAGCTTCAACCCTTTCAGAATAGGTTCGGTTTCTGCAAATCTTTTGTGCGAAAACTTGGAATCGACAGATACAGCCAGAATATCAACTCCCATTTCCTGAAATTCGTCGTAGTGGGCATTCATTGCTGCAATTTCGGTTGGGCAAACAAAAGTGAAATCTGCCGGGTAGAAGCAAATTACTGTC
>RZYY01000192.1 GCA_009930115.1 Sphingobacteriia bacterium
GATATTGAACAGCCCATTACCCGGGTTGGGATAAATACTTGCATGAATCGTATTTTCAAATGATGGAATACTGTTGCTTTCCTCACCGGTAACTTCAATATTGTCCACCTCCCAGGTAGCTGATTCGTCTGCAGTGGAAGTGTACACAAAAGCAATGTAAGCAGTGGCTTCACCAAAACTGCTGATATTTATTTCACCTGATTCAGTCCATTCCCAGTAAGGCTCGCCAACAGGCCAGGTGACCTGGTCGGATAAATCTGTCCAGGTGAAATTGCCGGGATCACCTGATCCGTCGTAATCCGTCGAAATTTTCAGAGCCATTGAAGGACCGGAATAACCTACTGCTGAGAAGAAAGTCAGTTTTTCGTTAATTGTATTACTCATATTAAGTGCGGGAGATATCAACCAGTCTTCATTAGGGTTTGACTGTGAATTGGCAAATCCGCTCATTCGTGCACATGCAGTACCATCAATGCCATAGGTGTTGTCGCGGTCCCATTCTTCGTTACCTGTAACGCTTACTCTCAGCCAGTCCTGCCAGCTGTCGTTAAAGGTAGTATTCAAAATAGTAATGATCTGAATTGTACCTGTAATGGTTTCGGCTGCCGGAGGGGTTCCATCGGTTTTGTAATCAAGGTTTTCACCGGAATTGGTATAGGGGAATATCATGAAATAGTAAGTGGTCTGTTGTTCCAAACCACTGAAGCTGAAAGTCTGAACGCCTTGTACAATATTCATGGCACCATTGCCATCGCTCAAATTTGTGTCATCTTCAACAGGTGCTGCATCAACGGGTAACTGGAAGTTATTCTGATTGCCGGCAAGGATGAGATAACCATCAGGCAGCACTTCACCGGTTGCATCAGTCCATTGGATGGTAATATTGGTAGCACTCGCACTGGCTTGAAAATCCGTCGGATAGTTTGTGGGTTCCGGTTTTATGGTAACAATAATAGTAGCTTCTGCTGTGGGTGGAGTTCCGTCGGTTTTGTAATCAATGGCCGATCCTCCACCGGCATAGGAGAATATTTTAAAATAGTAAGTAACATTATTTTGCAAATCGGTGAAATCAAATTCTTCTGTGCCATATGAGATATTCATCGCTCCGTCACCATCAGACAAATCTGTATCGTTGGCAACTGAAATCCCGTCAGTCGGTGCCACAATATTATCTTCATCACTGGCAAGCAGCAGATAACCGCTTGGTAAAATTTCTCCGGTAGCGTCCTCCCAGGTTAGTTTGACAGAAGTATTGACCGGAGTGGCTTCAAAAGCAGTGGGGTAACTGCTTGGCTCGCCAAATGACCATTCAAGGTCAGCCAGAGAACGACTTGAGATAAAATTACCCTCTTCCCTTGAATTGGGTAATCCGATGATGCTTCCCGGTCCTGACGGAATGGTTGTGAGAATGTAATCAACGTCGTAGAATGTTGTTCTGAAATCGCCAGTTGCTTTGCTGTTGTCACTAATATGATAAACTAGTCCGTTTTCAAATATTGCACCAGCATCAGCAAAAACAGCATCTTCAATTTTTACCAGTTCAGCTTCGTAATCTTCAAAATTATTGTTCAGCTCATCAATGGTAATTATCTGTGGAATTATCTGATTTCCGGATGATGTAGCAGCACCCGGATCGAGAGCCGGAACAAATTGCAGCATACCGTCATATTCAGACACTGTTCCGATTATTCCGGTTATTCCGTCGCCGGTATTGTAGGCAGAGGTAATGTTTCCTGAGTAATCGTCTATAAGGATAGCGGCTGTTGCATCCTGAATATATTTTTGGTTACGGAAGGCTTGCTGGAATGTAAGCACAACTTCTCCGGTTACTTTAAAATAATCGGTTGAAGGGAAAGCGGCTCTGAGGTCTGCGAGTGTGGCAACCTCATTAGCTGTATTAATTGTGTAAACTGCTTGCATAATACTGCTTGGGTCGAGTCCTGCAGCATAAGCACGGGCTTTGAGTGTAGTATTGGTAGCAATGGTAATCGGCTCAGTGTAGATCGTTGATGATGGTGTCGGGTCGGTACCATCGGTGGTGTAATAAATTGAAGCATCGGGAGTTTCGCAGGTAATTTCCACATCAATTGCATTGAAATACTGTCCTGCAGGGTAAGAAAAATCGGGAGTGGCTACCATGTTCGGATTAAATGCCGTCCATGAAACATTGTCAACCACAACCTGACCGTCACCGTTGTTGGCATTGATAAATTTAATTACAAAATCGCTGTTTAAATTAACATCAATAACTCCGGAGTTTTTAATTACACCCTGTTCAGCGTTTGAGGTAACATTTCCAACCACTTCATCATTTATCAAAACATTCAGGTTAACGTTTGTTGAAAATGCCTGCATGTAATCAAAACTCAGGGTTCCTATTCCGTTTGAAATAGTGCCGGAATAAAAATTTGACTGAGGTTCGCGATTTCGTCCTATCATGATGGCTTTTCCGGTAATTTCATAGTCACCCCTGCACTGGGTGTAAGTCCATACAGATCCGTCCTGACCTGTGAAAGTTCCGTTCGAATACGACGAACCGGTAGCTGTAAAGTTGTCAAAAGTCTCCAGTCCTTGTGCATTCAGCAAGCCAAAAGACATGGCAAAAATCAGTAAAAAGGCAAAATTTTTCATGTTTAAAAGTTTTATGTTAGTAAATTCTTTTCATAATAAGGTTTTACAAAGACAGAAAATCAAAGAAAGCCGGTCTGCAAAAATCCAGAAAATAGTTAAGTAATGCTTTTGATCGCAATTAAATTTATGTTAAAATAAACGGCTAAAGATAAAATTTTTTACCGAAACCTGAACAGATTGTTCGAAAATTTTGCCTGTCAGTCTTTACCTGTTTTTGGGCAGTGTTTTGGTTTTAAGGTAAATAAAAAAATCCCGGGTAAGTATCTCCCCGGGATTTTTATTTATCAGTCAAAAATTTGAGTTAGTTATTTAACTTCTTCAAAGTCGACATCAGTTACATCTCCGTCATTTTTTGCTCCCTGATCTGTCGGTCCGTTTTGTGGTCCGCCTTGTGGTCCGCTCTGACCGGTTTGTTGCTGGGAAGCATTATAGATATCCTGGCTGGCAGCCTGGAAAACTTCATTAAGTTTTTTGCTGGCGGCATCAATAGCTGGAATATCTTCACGTTTATGTGCATCTTTCAGCTCACTCAGTGCGTCTTCGATGGGTTTCTTTTTGTCGGCAGGAATTTTATCGCCGTATTCTTTCAATTGTTTTTCGGTCTGGAATATCAATGAGTCAGCATGATTGAGTTTATCAATACGTTCTCTTGCTATTCTGTCAGTTTCGGCATTGGCTTCAGCTTCAGCCTTCATTTTTTTGATTTCGTCATCAGTCAGACCCGAAGAAGCTTCAATCCGTATGCTCTGTGATTTACCCGTTCCCTGGTCTTTAGCAGAAACGTTCAGAATTCCGTTGGCATCAATGTCGAAGGTAACTTCAATTTTAGGGATACCGCGCATGGCTGGCGGAATGCCGTCGAGATGGAAACGACCAATGGTTTTGTTGTCTCTGGCCATTGATCTTTCACCCTGCAACACATGAATCTCAACCGAAGGCTGATTGTCAGAAGCAGTGGAGAATATCTCTGATTTTCTGGTTGGGATGGTAGTATTTGCAGGAATAAGTTTTGTCATTACACCACCCAGTGTTTCGATTCCAAGTGTCAGCGGGGTAACATCAAGCAGCAACACATCTTTAACATCTCCTGACAAAACACCACCCTGAATGGCAGCACCAATGGCTACTACTTCGTCCGGGTTGACTCCTTTGGAAGGTTCTTTTCCAAAGAAATCCTTTACAAGTTTTTGGATAGCCGGGATACGTGTCGAGCCGCCAACGAGGATTACTTCGTTAATGTCTGAAGGTTTCAGCCCGGCATCGCTCAGTGCTTTGCGGCAGGGTTCGAGGGTTGCTTTGATGAGTTTGTCCGAAAGTTGTTCGAATTTGGCACGTGTAAGTTTACGTACAAGATGCTGGGGGATACCGTCCACCGGCATAATGTAGGGAAGGTTAATTTCCGTTTCGGTTGAGCTGGATAGTTCAATCTTGGCTTTTTCGGCGGCTTCTTTCAATCGCTGCATAGCCATAGGGTCTTTGGTCAGGTCGATATTAAAATCGGCTTTAAATTCGGCAGCAAGCCAATCGATAATCACGTGATCAAAATCATCTCCACCAAGATGGGTGTCGCCATTGGTTGATTTTACTTCAAAAACTCCGTCGCCCAACTCCAGTATGGAAATATCAAAAGTTCCACCACCTAGGTCAAAAACGGCTACTTTCAGGTCTTCTTTTTTCTTATCCAGCCCGTATGCCAGAGCAGCAGCCGTGGGTTCGTTGATGATTCTTTTTACAATAAGTCCTGCAATTTCGCCTGCTTCTTTGGTTGCCTGCCGCTGCGAATCACTAAAGTATGCCGGTACCGTTATAACTGCTTCATTAACAGTAGTTCCAAGATAATCTTCAGCAGTTTTCTTCATTTTCTGGAGTACCATTGCCGAAATTTCCTGGGGAGTATAGTTGCGGTCTTTTATTTT
>RZYY01000050.1 GCA_009930115.1 Sphingobacteriia bacterium
TCTATAATGCAAACTATATTAATCACAGGCGCTAACGGACAACTTGGCCAGTCAATCAGAAAAATTGCCAAGAACTATCCTGATTACAAATTTTTCTTTACCGATGTTGATGAACTCGATATTACGGATAAAGAAGCAATTAAGACTTTTATTCACAACAACCGGATAACCTGCATTGTAAACGCTGCCGGCTACACAGCCGTTGACAGGGCTGAAACCGATGCTGATCGGGCCAATCTCATCAACGAAACTGCGGTTGGCTATCTGGCAGCTGCTGCTAGAGAAAATGATGCATTGCTGGTGCATATTTCCACCGATTACGTTTTCGACGGTGAACATTTTCGCCCAATGAGTGAAGAAGTAATTCCAAAACCACTATCGGTATATGCCACGTCGAAAGTAAAAGGAGAGCAGGCTGCCATGAACAATGGCGCCCGGTCAGTAGTTATTCGGACTTCCTGGCTTTATTCAGAATTTGGTCACAATTTCGTAAAAACCATGCTGAAATATGGTCGCGAAAGAGAATCACTCAAAGTGGTTTACGATCAGGTAGGAACACCAACATACGCCGGTGACCTGGCAAAAACAATTCTGGATTTAATCCCGGAATGGCAGCAACTTGCAAAACCAGAAATATTCCATTATTCAAATGAGGGAGTTGCCAGCTGGTACGATTTCGCTGTTTCCATTCACCGACTTGCAGGAATTCAATGTCGCATTTATCCGGTCGAAACAAAGGATTATCCGCTCCCGGCAAGGCGTCCCTTTTTCAGTGTAATGAGCAAGGATAAAATTAAAACCCTTTATGGAGTAAGCATCCCGCACTGGTTCGAGAGCCTCAGAAAGTGCATGGAGATTATCAATTGATTTCACCTCAGGTGTAATTTACTTTTTTTTTAAAGAAACAAACATTGCAGTTTTTTTTGATTTCTCTCTTTAGCCAAATAAAATTTCCAAAACAATAATTCTTCTTAGGGTTTTGAGCCATGAACTGAGTGAACAAAACATCACTGATTCGCTGTAATTTTCGTTAAGGAGATTGCTGGTTTGGTTATGCTGGTTTTAATTCAGTCAGTCAACCATCCATGTATTTTCTGATCTTTTCGGCACACAGAAAATAATTTTCTATTTTTGTCCTTCTTTAAAACGTAAAATAAAAATCGGGCAATCATTTTGAAATTCAGATTTAAGTTTAAAAGCCTTTTAATATCAAAAATTTACGACAAGAAGAAACCAATCAGCCAAGAGTAAAACCACGTAAAAGCAATTAATAAAATATCAATCAATTTTCATAATGGAAAAGAAACAAATTGACCCCAAAGTCCTGGAAGCAGCCAACAAATGGCTTGAAGGAAATTATGATGATGAAACAAAAGAAACCATCAGAAACATGATGGCTAATAATCCTGATGAACTTTCCGACTCTTTTTACCGTAATCTGGAATTTGGGACCGGAGGATTACGCGGAATCATTGGTGCTGGCACCAACCGGATGAACAAATACACTGTAGGAATGGCCACACAGGGTTTAGCCAATTACATAAAAAAAGCCTTTCACGGTGAAAAAGAGTTCAGGGTTGCAATATGTTATGATAACCGTAATAAAAGCAGCTATTTTGCCCAAATCACTGCAGAAGTTTTTTCAGCCAATGGATTCAAAGTTTATCTGTTCGACGAATTAAAACCAACACCAGAACTTTCCTTTGCAGTACGCTACTATAAATGCCATACGGGAGTTATGATTACCGCCTCACATAATCCCAAAGAATATAATGGTTACAAAGCTTACTGGAATGATGGCGCCCAACTCATCCCGCCACATGATAAAAATGTTATCAAAGAAGTTGAAAAAATCAAAATCGAAGATGTCAAATTCAAACCCGTAAAGAAAAATATCCAGTTGATTGGCGAAGAAACAGATCAGGCTTATCTGGCTGAAGTAGAAAAATTATCCCTTTCACCTGGGTCAAACCGCAGACAATCAGAGCTTAAAATTGTGTACACTCCTTTGCATGGCTGTGGCGTGAAAATGGTCCCGGCTGCACTCGAGCGTTTTGGTTTTGAAAATGTTTTTAAAGTCTATAAACAAGATATCAACGACGGGAACTTCCCAACACTTCACTCTCCCAATCCGGAAGAACCGGCAGCCCTTGAAATGGCGCTGGAAAAGGCCCGAAAAGTTGATGCCGAACTGGTTATGGCCACCGATCCTGATTGCGACCGACTGGGTGTTGCCATCAAAGACCACGATGACAATTATATGCTGCTTAATGGCAATCAAACTGCTGCAATTTTAACCTATTACCTACTCAGCATGTGGCATAAAAAAGGCAAAATTCAGGGAGAGGAATATATTGTCAAAACCATCGTGACGTCAGAATTAATCAAAGACATAGCAGTTAAATACAATGTAGAGTGTTACGATGTGCTCACCGGTTTTAAATGGATTGCCGAGATCATCCGTAACAACGAAGGGAAGAAAACTTTTATCGGTGGCGGAGAAGAAAGCTATGGTTTTATGATCGGTGATTTCATCCGCGACAAAGACGCTGTGTCAAGCTGCGCTATGTTTGCCGAGATTACTGCCTGGGCTGCCAACATGCGGAAAACAGTTTTCGATTTGCTGCTTGATATTTACATGGAATTCGGATTTTACAAGGAAAACCTGATCTCAATCACTAAAAAAGGACAATCCGGAGCAGAAGAAATTCAAAAAATGATGGAAAATTTCAGAAATAATCCTCCAAAAATGATCAACAACTCTGAAGTTATCATGATAAAAGATTATCTGACAAGCAAAGCACAAGACATAAAATCGAAAACCGAATCCAGAATTAATTTACCTTCATCCAATGTGCTTCAGTTTTTTACTGCCGACGGTACTAAAATAAGCATGCGACCCTCAGGAACTGAACCTAAAATCAAATTTTACTTTGGTGTAAAAGATCAGTTAAATAGTAAAAAAGATTTTGAGGCTGTCAATCAGAAACTGGACGAAAAACTTCAACATGTCATCAAAGACCTGAAACTGGATGATTAAAAAAATCGGTTTTACAGGGTTGAAACGTGCGTATCAGTGATGAATAATGATCGGAATAAAACTCAAAAATTAAGGAGATGTCAAAAGTTATTCCGTTTTTGCAGGAATATTATCAACCACAACAGTATCAGACACTGATGCTGTAGCAGTTGCACCAATAGCTTTAAGCGATACCAGGTAACTTCCATTCTGATCGTAAATTTTGGAGGGACTGGCAACAGTTGAAAGATTGCCGTCATCGAAATTCCATTCATAGGAAACCGCATTCGAACTTTTATTGGTAAAAACCACTTTCCCCGGTTCCGGTGTGAGTTGCCATTCAAAAGCAGCCTTCACTTCATCTTTGTTTTTGTCGTCCTTACTGCAACTGATACAACCCATTAACAAAGCTATTACAACTACGAAAAAATTTATCTTCATATCCGGCAACCTGATTGGTTAAGACCGGCAAAAATATCATAAAAAGATATGCGTCAACAATAATTTTTTCTTTAGATCGTATGTAGAAATATTCATTTAATGTTTAAACATCCATTACTTGATGGATGTTTTTTTTATCACCAATAAAATAATTTTGATGAAAATTGAAAAAAACAAAGTAGTAGGATTTCACTACACCCTTACTGATGACGACCAAAATGTAATTGATACAAGTCACAATCATGAGCCTCTTACATACCTGCACGGACACCATGGAATTATTCCCGGACTGGAAGAAGAAATGAATGGTAAAATGCTTAACGACATCTTTAAAGTCAGAATTGAACCTGAAAAAGCTTACGGAAACTATAACCATGACCTTGTATTCGAAGTCAATCGATCCAATTTCTCAGATCCTGCTGATCTCGAAATTGGTATTCAGGTACAAGGACAGATGAAAGAAAACGAACCTCCTGTTCTTCTTACTGTTACAGAGATCAAAGAAGATACTGTTATACTTGATGGGAACCACCCGATGGCCGGTCAAACGTTGAATTTTGACATTCGGATTGTTGAAATCAGAGATGCCAGTCCCGAAGAAATCAGCCATGGACATCTACATGGACCGCATGGACACCATCATTAAAAAACTTTTATTTAAATTTTGAGAGTCGAAAAAGAAAAGTATTACTTTTGCGGCCTCAAAATGCCCAGGTGGCGGAACTGGTAGACGCGCTAGTTTCAGGGACTAGTTCTCGCAAGGGAGTGCAGGTTCGATTCCTGTTCTGGGCACCAATAAAAAGTTTAAAGCCTTGTAATCATTGAGTTTGCAGGGCTTTTTTATTATTGTAGTAATAACATAGAACCGGAAACCACAAAAAACTTATTTACTCAGAGATTTACATGCTGATTCTTACTTCCGGGCTAATGATCCAAACATTTCCAGTCAAGATGAAAATACCCTTGAAATATACTGATTGGAAAGCAACTCTTAAAAAACAAACTGCCGGCTGCCGTCGTCTTCATTCACGGAAATTGTAACCGCAATGGCATCATCAGGCAGCAAAGGTGCAATAAGTTCAGGCCATTCAATCAGGCAATAATGTCCGCTGTAAAAATAGTCTTCATATCCCAGATCCATTGCCTCCTCAATTCGCCTGATTCTGTAAAAATCAAAATGAAAAACAAGTGTTCCGCTATCAGAATGATATTCGTTGATCAGGGAAAAAGTCGGACTGGTAACATTGTCTTTAACTCCTAACTGATCGCAAATGGCTTTGATAAAAGTAGTCTTTCCGGCCCCCATCGGACCGTAAAAGGCAAAAATCCTGGCCCGGGGAAATTTAGTGATTAACGCTTTGGAAACAGCTGGCAAATTTTCTTTATGCTTAGCGGTAATTATTGTTGGTGAAAGTTTTTTCATCACAATTCTATTAATCAGGCAGCAATTTAAGATAGGAGAAATCTTAATTATTTAGCTTTCATTTTTACATAAGGAATGAGTATCTCTTCCATTGAGATTCCGCCATGCTGAAAAGTGTTTTTGTAATAATTTACATAGTAATTATAATTGTTGGGATAAGCGAAAAAGTCGTATCCGCGACAGAAAATATAGGAAGAACTCACATTCAGCCTGGGCAGGTAAATATCGGCAGGATTGCGGACTTCAAAGACTTCTTTTTTGTTGTAATTCAAACTCCTACCTGTTTTATAACGAAGATTGGTATTGGTGTTTCGATCCCCGATAACTTTTACCGGATTTTGTACCCTCACCGAACCATGATCTGTGGTTATAATCAGATTAAATCCTTTTGAAGCAACATACTTTACAATATCTATCAGCGGTGAATGTTCGAACCAGGAAATGGTCAGCGAGCGGTAGGCAGGTTCATCATCAGCAAGTTCACGTATGATTTCCATCTCGGTACGTGCATGTGAAAGCATATCCACAAAGTTGTAAACAATAATATTGAGGTTGTTCTGCAAAAGATTTGGCAGATTATCCACAAGCTTTCGACCGGCAGTAAGGTTCAGAATTTTGTGATAGGACATCCTGACATCCCTGCCATAACGCTTTAGCTGTTCAGCAAAGAGCTGCTCTTCAAACTGATTTTTAGTTCCTTCTTCATCTTCATTGATCCAATAGCCCGGATATTTCTTTTCAATTTCGGTAGGTAATAAGCCTGCAAAAAGGGCATTCCTTGCGTATTGTGTGGTAGTTGGCAAAATACTGTAATAAATCTCTTCATTTTCAATTCGAAAATATTGCTCAAAAATTGGTTGCAGGGCTTTCCATTGGTCATACCTCAGATTATCGAACAAAATAAAAAATGTATTGGTGTTAGTGTTTATCTGTGGAAAAACCTTTTCCTTCATTAAAGTATGAGATAAAACTGGTTTATCAGGATCACGGCCGCTTAGCCAGTCAATGTAACTGTTGCTGATAAACCGGCTGAATACCTGATTGGCTTCTTCTTTTTGCATACGAAGGACATCCATTATACTTTCATCTGATGACTGACTAAGTTCCAGCTCCCAATGCACCAGCTTTTTATAAATTTCAACCCATTCGGAGTAGTTGAGATTGTTAGAAATTTCCATTCCAATATTCCGAAATTCCTGCTGATAAGCAAAAGTCTTTTTCTCACTGACGATCTTACGATTTTCAAGATTTTTTTTCAGGCTGAGCAGAATTTGATTGGGTTTCACGGGCTTTATCAGATAATCAGCAATACGTGAACCAATAGCATCTTCCATTATCGTTTCTTCTTCACTTTTTGTAATCATAACCACAGGCAAATGAGGCTGGAGGAGTTTTATTTCGGCCAGTGTCTCAATGCCTGACATACCAGGCATATTTTCATCCAAAAAAACAATATCGAATGGTTCAGCCTTCAGCAAATCAAGTGCTTCATCTCCGTTATTTGAGGTAGTTACTGAATAACCTTTTTGTTCCAAAAAAATAATGTGTGGTTTCAGTAGTTCAATTTCATCATCTGCCCATAAAATTTTGATTTTGTCCATAAGATCAATCCTGATTAATTTAGATTATTTTTGCTCCGACAATTTATCCTTATTAACAAGGTTTTGCAAAAGTTTATTTTGACCAAGCTGTTTTATTCAACGTTAAAAAGCTGAAAAATACTGAAACTTCCCGAATTATGCACGATCAGCGATCGAATAAGAAAAAGATACTCAATGACCCTGTTTACGGATTTATCAGCATTCCCGATGAATTGATATTCGATCTGATTGAACACTCCTGGTTTCAGCGACTACGGAGAATAAAACAGCTGGGTTTGACTCATCTTGTCTATCCCGGCGCCCTTCACACGAGGTTTCATCATGCCATAGGTGCTATGCACCTGATGCAACAGGCGCTTGAAGTATTAATTTCAAAAGGTCATTCCATAACTAATGAAGAATCCCTGGCTGCACTTATTGCCATTTTACTTCATGATATGGGACACGGACCTTATTCTCACACCCTCGAAAAAGTTATTATCAAAGATTTGGACCACGAAGTGCTTTCCCTTTGCTTCATGAAAGAATTAAAAAATGAATTTGGAAGCATTTTACAGCAGGCAGCGGATATTTATACCAATCATTATCCAAAAAAATACCTTCATCAGTTGGTTTCCAGCCAACTGGATACTGACCGGCTGGATTTTTTAAAGCGCGACAGTTTTTTCACCGGCGTCTCCGAAGGAGTAATCAATTCCGACCGTATCATAACCATGCTTGATGTTGTCAACGACAATCTGGTTGTGGAAGCAAAAGGCATTTATTCTGTTGAAAAATTCTTAGTTGCACGACGATTGATGTATTGGCAGGTTTATTTGCACAAAACCGTTCTATCGGCTGAACAAATGCTCCTTCAGATTATTCGCAGGGCAAAATTCCTCATTGCCGATGGCAACGTGCTCCCGGCTACACCTTCTCTGAAATATTTTCTTCATGAGAATATCTCAAAAGAAAATTTTGACAGTTATCCAGGAGTTCTTCAATCGTTTGCAAAAATTGACGATTTCGACATTTTCACTGCCATCAAAGAATGGGCTGACAGCGCTGACAAGGTGCTTTCTATTCTATGCAACAGTCTGGTAAACCGGCACCTATTCAGAACTGAAATACGCAGCAAGCCTATCAAAAACGAAGAAATTGAACAAAAACTTGAAACCATCAAAAAATATTACGGGTTGAATACTGACGAAGCCGGGTACTTCGTCATTGCCGACATTGCCCAAAATAATGCTTACGACCCCGCTCATCAGGGAATAAGTATCCTGCTGCGCGACGGGAACCTTAAGGACATTTCGGAAGTATCGGATTTGCTTACCTCAGATGTTTTATCCAAAATCGTCAAAAAGTATTTTATCTGTTACCCGAAAGCTCCATTCATTGATGAGAAACATATTGAAATTCAGGACTAAATATATCATTCATCTAAAATATCAAAACAATGGTTTTTAAAGCTAAAGAAATTGCCGGATTAATCAACGGTACCATAGAAGGTGATGAAAACATAACCGTGGACAAGCTTTCCAAAATCGAAGAAGGAGTGCCCGGGTCACTTTCATTCCTGGCCAATCCCAAATACACCCATTTTATTTATCAGTCGCAGGCAAGCATTGTGATTGTAGCAAATAGTTTCGTTGCCGAAAAACCAATACAGGCCACCTTGATCAGGGTAGAAAATCCTTACACGGCTTTTGCCAGCCTGCTTGAATTTTATAATAAGATCAAACTAAATAAAACCGGTATTTCAGAGCTGGCTTATGTAGCTCCTGATGCTACCATCGGTAAAAATGTTTACATTGGACCTTTTGCTTTCATCGGCGAACAGGTCATACTTGGAGATAATACAAAAATCTATCCGCAGTGCTATGTAGGCGACAACACAAAAATTGGTCATGACACTACTTTATTTTCAGGAGTAAAGGTTTATTCAGATATTGCTATCGGTAATCACTGTGTAATCCATTCCGGTGTGGTGATCGGAGCAGATGGTTTCGGATTTGCTCCCCAGCAGGACAACAATTACATGAAAATTGCTCAGATTGGTAATGTAATCATCGAGGACAATGTTGAAATAGGAGCAAACACCACAATTGACAGAGCTACGCTTGGTTCTACTTTCATCCGTAAAGGTGTCAAGCTGGACAATCTTATCCAGATTGCCCACAACGTTGAAGTTGGTGAAAACACTGTGATGGCTGCACAATCAGGCATAGCCGGTTCAGCACGTGTAGGGCGCAATTGCATGATTGCAGCTCAGGTTGGCATTGTTGGCCATCTTCATTTGGGTAACAATATTAAAATTGCCGGTCAGTCAGGAGTTACCACCAACCTGCAGGATGATGCGGTAGTTTTTGGTTCACCTGCCATCGAAGCTTCAAAATACAAAAAATCTTATGTCCATTTCCGTAATCTTCAGAAATATGTTGACAAGATCGACGAACTGGAGAAAAAAATAAAAAATCTCGAAGACAAAACAAAGTAAACATCGGATAATTACTCGTTCCTGCTGCTGCCTGAATAGATTTCCTTCTGATTTTCAGCCGTTCAGACTGTAACAATGAATACATGCTGAATAACAACATTTTGACCGCAAACTTTGACTGATAAGAAATATTTTTACTTTTGCAGGCTGTAAAAAAATTCTACATCATTCACAATGAAGCAACGAACGCTCAAAACCCCCATTACCATTTCCGGGTCAGGATTGCATACCGGTCAGTTGGTTAATCTGACTTTTAAACCCGCTGCTGAAAATACGGGATTTGTGTTTAAACGCATTGATCTGGAAGGACAACCTGAGATTGAAGCAATTGCAGATAACGTAACAGATACCAACAGAGGAACAAGCCTTGAAAAAAACAACGCCAGAGTGCAAACAGTTGAACACGTTCTGGCCGCACTTACCGGACTTCAAATTGACAATTGCCTGATAGAAATAGACAAACAGGAACCTCCCATCACCGACGGAAGTTCAAAATATTTTGTCCAGGCGTTGCAAAATGCAGGTATTGAAGAACAAAATGCTGAAAAAGAATATCTTGTTATCGACGAAGTACTGACCTATAATGACCCGAAACACAAAAGCCAGTTCATAGCCATTCCGGCTGACCATTTCAAACTCACAACACTTATTGATTTTGAGACAAAAGTGCTGGGGACTCAAAATGCCGTACTGGAAAGAATCGAAGATTTTGCCACCGAAATTTCCCCATGCCGTACATTCGTTTTTCTTCATGAGCTGGAGTTTTTACTGAACAACAATCTGGTAAAGGGCGGAGACCTGAGCAATGCAATTGTTTTTGTGAATAAGGCAGTTACGCAGGAAGAACTTGACCGGCTTGCCAGACTGTTTAATAAACCAAGTGTAGCCGTCAAATCTGAAGGCATTCTCAATAATATTGATCTCCATTTTCCAAACGAACCTGCCCGGCACAAGCTTCTGGACGTAATTGGCGACCTTACGCTGGCCGGCAAACCAATAAAAGGGCATATCATTGCTACAAAACCCGGGCACAGCTCCAATGCAGAATTCGCTAAAATTCTCAGAAAACACTGGCAAAAAAACCAGTCCATTCAGCCAATCCCTCAGTATGATCCCGACAAAGAACCTCTTTTCGACATAAAGGATATCATGCGAAAACTGCCCCACCGTCCTCCATTTCTGCTCATTGATAAAATTCTGGAAATGAGCAAAACTCATGTGGTCGGGCTGAAAAATGTAACTATGAATGAATCTTTTTTCGTCGGACATTTTCCCGATGAACCGGTAATGCCAGGTGTCCTTCAGATTGAAGCCATGGCACAAACAGGTGGTATTTTGGTTTTAAGTACGGTTCCCGACCCGGAGAATTACCTGACCTTTTTCCTGAAAATCGAAGAAGTAAAATTCCGTCACAAAGTAGTGCCCGGCGATACACTGATTTTCAATCTTTCGCTTATTGCCCCCATTCGCAGAGGATTATGCCAGATGAAGGGAATTGCCTATGTCGGCAGTACAATCGTAATGGAGGCTGTCATGCTCGCCCAAATCACAAAAAAAAGTTAATCTTCAATGAATCAACCATTAGCATACGTACATCCACAAGCTAAAATTGCTAAAAATGTGGTAATTGAACCATTTGTCAACATCGAAAAAAATGTAGAAATTGATGAAGGTACCTGGATCGGGTCTAATGTGACCATAATGGAAGGAGCAAGAATTGGTAAAAACTGTCGCATCTTCCCTGGATCAGTAATCTCGGCCATCCCCCAGGACCTGAAATTTGCCGGAGAAGAAACACTGGTTAAAATCGGCAATAATACCACAGTAAGAGAATTTGTAACCATTAACCGTGGAACAAAAGCCAACATGGAAACCGTAATTGGCAATAACTGTTTGCTGATGGCTTACGTGCACATTGCCCACGATTGCATTATCGGGAATAACGTAATTCTGGCCAATGCAGCCATGCTTGCCGGGCACATTAACATTGATGACTGGGCTATTATCGGAGGAATGGCCGCTGTTCATCAGTTCGTTGAAATCGGATCACATTCATTTATTTCTGGGGGAGCACTTGTCAGAAAAGACGTCCCTCCTTTCACCAAAGCTGCACGTGAACCCCTATCCTATGTCGGCATTAATTCAATCGGGCTCAGACGCCGCGGATTCAGCAACGAAAGAATAAACGCTATCCAGGATATATACAGGATTATGTACCTCAAAGGTTACAACATTACCCAGGCTATTGCAATCATCGAGGCAGAACTCCCTGCAACTCCCGACAGAGACGAAATTCTTGCTTTTGTGAGCAAATCAACACGCGGACTAATGAAAGGCTATGGGAAAATTGACCGGCGCAATAGCTGATTTAAACCATTTTCAATAATAAATCCTTTAATTTTTAGAAAATAAAAATGTCAAACCTAAACTATTAGAAAAGATTTATGGCAACAACCGCAGATTTCAAAAACGGATTGGTGATAAACCACAACGGTGAACTTTTTTCAATCGTAGAGTTTCAACATGTAAAACCCGGTAAAGGTGGAGCATTTGTTCGGACCAAATTAAGAAATGTAAAAACAGGAAAAGTAATCCCTCATACTTTTAATGCAGGAGTAAAAATTGATATTCAGCGTGTTGAACGCAGACCTTATCAATACCTTTACAAAGACGGTTCTGATTATCACTTTATGAACCTGCAGAATTTCGAACAAACCTACTTTGACGAATCACTCATTAACGCTCCTCAGTTTCTTAAGGATGGTCAGGAAGTTGAAGTATTATTCCACTCCGAAACTGAAACACCTCTGTCCTGTGAACTTCCGGCATACGTTGAACTTACAATAACCTATACCGAACCAGGCGAAAAAGGAAATACAGCTACCAATGCGCTGAAAGATGCGACAGTAGAAACTGGTGCCATTGTCAGAGTACCGCTGTTCATCAACGAAGGAGAAACCATCAGGGTAGATACCCGCTCCGGAGATTATTCCGAAAGGGTTAAAGCATAATTCACCATTTTAAAAGTATTTTAGCGACTCGGCGACTTTACTTCCGAAAAAAACAATCTCATGAAATTTCCTCAACCGCTCACACTCAGCCAGGTTGCTGCAATAATTGGCGCAGATTACAAGGGTAATCCTGACATGACCGTTATTGGAATCAACGAAATTCATATGGTGGAAACTGGCGATCTTACCTTTGTTGACCATCCGAAATATTATTCCAAAGCACTCAACTCCAAAGCAACCACAGTAATCATAAACAAAGACGTGGATTGTCCTGAAGGTAAAGGACTAATAATCTGTGACGATCCTTTTGCAGCGTATGTTTCGCTGATAAAAAAATACCGGCCGTTCGTTTCATCCGGATCAACCATCAGCCCCAGTGCTATCATTGGTGAAGGCACAGTCATCCAACCCAATGCTTTTATCGGCAATCATGTAATCATTGGAAAAAACTGCATTATTCACCCGGGAGTCGCAATTTATGATCATTGTTCTGTCGGAGATGAAGTCATCATTCATGCCAACAGTGTGGTAGGCGCAGATGCCTATTATTTTCAGCGGAAACCTGAAGGATACCGAAAACTGGAATCCTGTGGCTCTGTCATTATCAGAAATCGTGTTGAAATTGGTGCCTTGTGTTCCATTGACAGGGGTGTTTCAGGTGACACCATCATTGACGAAGGGACAAAAATGGATAACCATTGTCAGGTAGGGCATGATACCTATATCGGGAAGAATTGCCTTATCGGTTCACATGCCGCAATAGCAGGAGTTACCCGTATTGAAGATGACGTGATTTTATGGGGGCGTGTGGCAATAAACAAAGATCTGGTCATTGGCAAAGGAGCAATCGTGCTTGCCACCAGTGCGGTGGATAAATCCATTGAAGGTAACGGAAAAACTTATTTCGGTGCTCCCGCCGATGAAGCCAGAAAAAAATGGCGGGAAATGGCTGCACTCAGACAGCTTCCGGACCTGCTCAGGGAATTTGATCAGGAAAAAAAATAAAACTGCTTTGTCAGGACTCCTGTTTCATTTCCCTGTGGTAAATATCAAGTGCCAGAATCATGGCAAAGAAGCCCCAAACAGGCACTGAAGCCTTGTCAGTGTCGAGGAAATTGTTGAGAAATCCATGAACAAAATAGGTAACCAATGAAATTGTGGCAACAAGACCCATCATTCTTACCTCACGATCTTTGGTTTGTCGTATGACTTTAAGTGCAGTGTAGATGGCAATGATAACCACTGCCAGTATTGTTATCATTCCAAATACTCCCTGCTCAGCTAAAGGACCGATATACTCACTGTGTGCATTTCCCATGTCCCCCAAATTGGTACTGATGATGGTTTTTTCTTTGCTTCGCTGATACGGGGCATATAAAAACTGATAAGTTCCCGGCCCCCAACCCAGAAAAGGACGTTCATTAAACATCCTGATGCCTGCCTGCCAGCGATTAATGCGCTCAAGATTGGAGGCATCGGAACTGATATTATAAATTGACTGGACATGCTCGATAAAATCGGCAGATGAATCCTGGCGATTACGCTCAAGTGTTTCGATAATCTGATGCTGGAAACTATAAAAAGAAACAACCAGAATGATAAAGATTCCAAGCAGGTATTTGAATTTAATCTTTAACAAAATGATAAAATATACCAGCAGTCCAACTGCAGCGCTAATCCAGGCTGCACGGCTGTATGAAAGAAACAACCCGGTAAGCAGAATGAGAAAAACAAAAAATGAGGACATCCTTGCACTGAAAGAATACGACTTATCAAGAATAAAAGCAAACAGAAAAGGTACAAACATTGCCAGAACAGCTCCATAAGCTGTGTGATCGTTGTAAAACGGTTTCATCACCCAGTTGCCGGCCTGCTCGTCGAAACCATAATTAGCATGATGGATTGATGTGTAAATGACAACTACAGCCAAACCAATGGTGTAAAGCCAGATGAATTTTTTGGTATTGCTGAATTTTTTAAACAAAACAGCCGCTAAAAAAAAGAAAGGTATAACGAACCACAATCTGGCAATCAGAAATTTTACCGAAACCATGGGTATCTCACTGGTCAGTGTTGTTACAAATATCCATGCCAGGTTTATCATAATAGCTATTGACAAAGGATGCCGCAGAATTTTACGGTCAAAACCATACCCGCCAATTATCTTCAATAAAAAAATTATCAGTACACCAAACATTAAAGGTTCGGCAGGCAATGAAACCCCCAGATTAAATTCAGAATGGACCAGGTAAACCGAAAATGGTGTAAGCAACGTAATCAGCAGCAACACTTTATCCATCGAAAAGATGTAAAGCAAGGCTATGACGATAATTAACGGGGCAAATAGTAACCAGTAAAAGTCCCTGAGTATCATCAGGATATTCAAAAAAATGAATAATACACTAATGCCGTAAACCCAGTATAGTTTTGTTCTTTCAGTCAAGACGATCTATGATGTTAGAGGTTAATTTCTTCAACTCGATTTTTTCGAAGACCAAAAAAAATAAAAAAGCTGTAAAAAACACAACGGCAGCTAACACCAGCACAATTACAAATCTCTTCGGATAACATGGTTTGTCTGCTGGTTCAGGACCTGTAACAACACTGGCAAAAGTTAGCTCTTTGGTTACATTTCGCAGGGCATCTTCATAGGAAATCCGATAATTGTTGTATGAATGAGTAACACTTGTCAGCAGGTTAGTGAGCAACAACAATGAATCACCTTTACTTTCGATACTGGATTTTAATTCCATAACTTCATGCTGATTCACCTTTGCCGAATTTGATCCGTCAAACGTACCCAGATAGCCTCTCATCACCTCACCTGACTGAATACCATAATCAATCAGGCCATATTCGGTCCGAAGTTTTGTAATGCAGTTCATCAGGGAATCCAGTTGCATTTTCTTCTCTATCAGCCTGTTTTCTTCTATTGTCAAAATCTCCCTGTACTTTTTCCTGTGCGCAGCATTTAGTTTTTGATTGTAAATATCAATCATTGCAGTTACCATTTTGCAGGCAATTTCCGGATTTTTATCCAAAATTTCGATTTTTACCGATTCAAATTTTGTTGGTGACACAAGTACATTCTTTTCAATTTCTTTACGGACTTTTGTGAGCCACAATTTATCTGCCGGGTCAATTTCGTAATGTTCTCCCAGATTAAACAGTTTTATCAGGCTATCTTTAATATCTCTTGATTCAAGCCATTGAAGCATCTGCTCCGTTTTTTCTTCAGTTGAGTAAATAGTTTCAATTTCAGGATAAAGAACAGCAAATGATTTGAATTTTGGTGTGATAAATCCGGGGCCTGAAAAAACAATAGCAGCAATTATGCCCCCCAGTGTAATAAGAATTAAGTGTGTTTTTCTTTTCCATAAAATTTTGCAAATACTAAGGTTTTCAAACAGATCATCCATTTTAAGTTTTTGTGTTTCGCCATAAGCATGATAGAGAAATATGAGTAAGGTATTATATATGAGTTAATTAAGTTCGGCAGAAAACAAAACAGATTAAAAATTTCTCTTGATTGATTCGTAGTTTTCGATCAGTAAAACGGCAATCAGCGACAAAAACAAAGCTCCTACAGCTGTAACTGCAACAATGATCCAACGAACCGGATAGGCTTTTTTATCAGCCGGATAGGGAGCTGAAACAACATTTGCATAAGTTATTTTTTTATTGTAATTCATCAATGCATCATCCAGATCAACTTTTATCTTAGAATATTCGCCAACAAGCTGATACAACCGGTCATTATAAAAAATCCAGTCACCGCCAAATTGCTCGAGGTTCTTTTTTAGTTGCAAAACTTCTTTACTATTGATGTTTTGCGCAGCATTATTACCATCAACCGTACGCAGAAAACCTCTTGCCACTTCACGGGATTGATTCGGATAATCAATGATTCCGAAATTTACCCGAAGGTTTTCATGAATTCGTTCGATGGAATCAATCTCGGCTTTTTTGGCTTCCAGGCGGTCCTGTATAAACTGAACCACTTCTCCGTATTTTTCTTTGTGTGTATTTAAAACCTTCTTGTTGTAAAATGCAATTATATCTTCAGTCATCTTGCAGGCAATAACCGGATCGGCGTCGAAAACCTCAATTCTCACAGATTCATAGGGAGTTTTCGAAATTTTTACGTTCTTATTGTATTCGTAATTAATGGTTGACTGGAAATATTTGTAGGATGAATCAATCTTGTACCGTTTGGCCAGATCATATTTTGCAATCAATTGATCGCGAATATCCCGCGATTGCAAAAACTGCAACATCTGCTCCGATTCGCTTTCCTCGGAATATGGCATAACATTGCTCGGGTAAATTATCGCATGAGACCTGAACTTTGGCGTGATAAAAAGCGGTGACGAGATGATGGCTGCCAGCACAATGCTGATTAAAAGAATAACGGCCAGATGTATTTTCCATTTGAAAAGCATCTTCAGAAGATTCGTGTTTGCAAAATACTTATCCATTTGATTATCGTTTTTTTCTATTTTTCGTGAATATGGCTGAGGGTGTTGATGATTATTTTTTTTTATTTCCATATGATTTGAAGATTCATTATTGTTCTCTTCCTGTCTTTCATTTTCAGGCGGTACTGATGTTATTTCTTCTTTAACTGGCTGAGGTCCTGGATCAGAAGCATTAAAATACTGATTCCGCTCCCTGGTTGTTTCATTTTCTGTTCGTCTGACCACAGCTCTTTTTGACTTATTTGGAGGTGTCGGGTTGTCAGGATTTTTTCCGAAAACAGGCAAATACTCTCTGATATTTTCGATAATGAGTATCACAATCAACGTAAAAAGAAAAGCAGCTATAGTTGCAGTCAGCACGATGAGCCAGCGGATAGGATAGGATTTTCGTTCGGAGGGAAAAGCACTGTTAACCACAAATTTGGTCGGCAGCACCTCTTCAGCATCAGTTCTGGCCTCTTCATATTTTGATTTGAGGATGCTGAGCTTTTCTCGTTCATATTCCAGTTGATCCCTCAGAGCAACATACGGGCCACCATATTTTGCAAGGATATCCAGTTTTTCCTGGATACGTTTCATTCCCTGAATATTGTTGACAGCCATCTCTCTGGCAAGTTGCTGGTTAAGCATTTCCGACTGTGATTCGTAATCGTTCACTCCAAATTCGCGCAGTTTCGTAAGAGAATCTTCCATCTGCGCAATTTCATTTAACAGATTGAAATACTGTCTTTTCACGATCTCATATGCCTTTTGGGCACGTTCCTGCTGAATTTGGTTTTTCGTCGAATCAAGCAGGTCGGCAATCCTGTTTGCAATATCAGCAGCATAAAATGGATCGGTATCAAGCACCGAAATTTTGATTGCCATAAATTCGGTACGTTTGAAGGAGATGTTGTTCTCGTAGCGTTTGTGAAGCTTACTCAGACGATATTTGGAATCAGGACTGATATTGTAGTGATTCTGCAAACCAAATTCCTCAATGATCTTATCGCGAATGCGGTTGGAGTGGAGAATCTGAAGCATTTGCTCAGTTTCCTCTTCCACACCAAAATCGAGAATGCTTTTTTGCATGGCACTCTTGTTTTGAGTGAGAAGAGCCTGTGAAATAGCATTTGTTGCCGCAGGATACATAATCACTGTTGAACGGTATTTGTCGGTTATGGAAAGTGAAACAATTACAGAACCGACAATGGAAAGAAGCACTACCCAAAGCAACGGCTTTCGCCATTTGTAGAGAAACAACAGAATGTTTGTTGAATCAAAACTGTCATTTGCCGGGTTACGTTGAACCATAGGTTTATTTATCATTTAAGGTCGCAAAAATAGAACTTTTTATCTTGCAGCAATTTGTTAATTATTACCCGCTGCAACTTCATCCATTGTTTGATCTTCTAAATCCTCCTTACTTTTTAAAATAGCTATAAAGCCTTTTAAATTCAATAATTTGAGCAATGTAGCCAACACTATGGATGCACCAAACATCAGGATGAAGTTATGCATCCAGTTATCAAAAATCTGTCTGGAAAAATGATTGATAAGCACTACACCAGCTACGAAAGATGCAAGAGTCAGCAAAAATTTATAATCTGGCCTAAAACCAAATATTTTGCAGGCAATAATTATTTGTATCAAAGCAGTTGAATATTGAGCTATCAGACTTGCATAGGCTGATCCGACAGCATACAGCCGGGGGACTAAAATAAGGTTAACTACAAAATTGAGTATCATTCCGCCTGCAGCAACAATGTTAAGGACCTTCAGGCTCCCGTTGGCGGTAAGCAATGTCCCGAATACATAAGTACTCGATATGGCAATATATCCGAACATCAGCAACCTGAATACAGCTGCTGATTCTGTAACATGTTCATGATACATCAGTTGCATGAGCTCAAAACTGTAATAATACGAACCAATCGCAACTGTGACTGATATGATAAAAAGAAGCGTGATAGCAAGTTTTACAACGTGCACCACTTCATCATGGTTTTTGATCATTTTCGAAAAAAGTGGCAGCAATAAAACCGAAAACAAATAAGCTATCATATTTGCGGCATCAAGTAACCGATAGGCAGAGGCATAAATTCCTACCTCGTACGAACCCGATTCTGAAGGCAACAATCGTTCTATCATTACTGAATCAATCCTGTTGTAAAAAGTCATCAGCAACACAAGCATGGCAAAGGGGAAGCTCCTTCGTATAATCATCACTATAAATGGCCAGTTCCAGTTGAGTCTGATGAAACGGGCTTTTTTCATAACGATGATTAGTGCAATCAACGCAGTGATCAGATAAGCCAGCGTTTGGGCATATACAAACCATTCGATGCGAAATGACGATTCGGTGATGTGTCCCCAGATCAGTACTCCGCAAAAGATTATCATCAGCACACGATCAAGCACCGAGAGAATGCTGTCCGTACGAAACATCAGCAGACCTGATACATTCGATCGCAGGTAAAGAATAAACGACAGCAGAAACTGATTGAAACACAAAAAACCCAGCAACCCCAGCTGTCTGGTGCTAAATCCAATAGCAATACCTACACTGAATGTTATCAGCGTATAGATTACTGCAAGTAAAATCTTGATAATGACTATTCCTGAGAAATGCTTGTTAAGCAGTTGATTGTTCTGGGCTATGTTTCGATTATTATAATTGGTGATACCAAAATCAAGCAGAATGTTAAATAAAAATGAAAAATTGAAAAGCACAAAATAAAAACCGTAATCCTCCGCCCCCACAAGGTTTTGCACAGACCGGTCGATGCCAAGTATCCAAAATGGCTTGACCAGAAGGTTTAAAAACAAAAGTAAGATCAGGTTGGATAAAAATTTTTTCTTCATTCAGTAATTTCTCATTATTTACTGACCATGTATTATCACAAAAGATGAATTATTAAAGATCGTGGTTGCGTTACTCAACAAACAGATCAATCAAATTAAAAAGGCTGTAAAAGTAAAATAAAAGAATTTGTCAGTGCATCAATCATCCTGTCAGCGATTGATTATTAATCACTGTCATAGTAGTAGAAAAATTATCCGGGGATTTACCGATAATCATCAGAAAAACAACTATTTTTGCCACTTCAAAAAATACAGGTCATGATTCCCTGCGAATACATCATCAACCTCTATCATCATTTCGGCAAAGGCCTCTATGAGTGTTGGCTTTTCTGACTTCCCGCCTTCTTTCCTGTTTCATTTCTTTTTCTAAGTAAAAATTATTATGAAAGGTATTGTATTCGATATCAGGCGGTTTTGTGTACATGATGGTCCGGGAATCCGTACAACCGTATTTCTGAAAGGTTGCCCATTGCGTTGTATCTGGTGCCATAATCCTGAAAGTCAGGAAATAAAAATTGAGACCATTCAAAAAGTTCATTCGTTTGAAGGGAAAAAAATTGCTAAAAATGAACAAATAGGAAAAAGCATGTCTGTTGACGAGGTGATGAAATCCATCCTGAAAGATCAGGTTTTTTATTCCGAAAGCAATGGTGGCGTAACATTCAGTGGTGGCGAACCTCTTTTTCAGCCG
>RZYY01000193.1 GCA_009930115.1 Sphingobacteriia bacterium
TTTGTTGTTGCCTGAATTAGTTAGTATGACAGAAAAAGATTGGGGCGATTTCGATTTTAGTTCTAAACAACCTGTATTAACAAGAAGTGATTCTGGTTTAAGTAATGTTAAATATAATGAAAATACTTTTTGTAGGAACTCAGTTACATTTCCGTTTTGTTAAAAAATCAGCAACAACTTTCATTCTTTTGTATCGAAGGGCATTTTACCGAACCATATGAACAATAAACGCAGCAATCGCCTTTTTTGGGTTTTATAACAGCTTTGCACTTTTCACACTCATAGAAGAACTGGCATGAATCTTCAGGCATTTCTTCTTCTTTTTGATGCCCGCAATTTGGGCAGGTTATGATTGAGTGGTATTGAATTTTCATATCTATAAAGTTTTCAACAATCAGTTTTACATTCCTTTTCAATCCTTTCATTCTCAATTTGAAAGGTTGTGTGTCCAATTCCGAATTCGTGTTCAAGTTTCTTCTGCAGTTCAGAAATAAATTCATCGTTAAACCCTTTTGGCATTATCAGGTGGGCGGTTAAAGCTATTTGGTTGGTACTCATTGCCCAAACGTGTAAATCGTGAATATCGTTAACTCCATTTTGGGATAAAAGAAAGTTGCGTACTTTATCAAGTTTTATTTGTTTGGGTACTGCATCCAGCGCTAAATCAATGGAATCAGTAAACAACCGCCATGTACCCCAAAGAATAACCAGAATAATGATAAAACTCATTACCGGGTCAATCCATTGAATTCCGGTGAGGTTAATCAATAGCCCGGCAGCTACTACACCTAACGACACCCCGGCATCGGCAGCCATGTGCAGGAATGCCCCTTTGATGTTCAGGTCGTCTTTTTGGCCTTTCATAAACAGCAAAGCCGTAATGGTATTGATTACTACGCCTATCCCGGCAACAATCATCACTTGCGTACCTGCCACGGGTTCTGGATTTTTGAATTTTCCTACAGCATCCCAGCCAATTGCTATTACTGCTCCAAAAAGCAATAACGCATTGAGTATCGATACAAGAATGGTTGTTTTGCGAAGTCCGTATGTGTACTTTCCTTTTGGTTTTATGGAAGCGAGCCTGATTGCAGCCCAGGCAAAAATCAAACTCAGTACGTCGCTGGCGTTGTGGCCTGCATCGGCTAATAGTGCTGATGAGTTGGCTAACAGACCGTAAAATATTTCAACAGCAACAAAGGCGATGTTTAAACCTATGCCAATGGCAAAAGCTTTTCCGTAATTTTTTTGAGTTGTATGTTCATGCGAATGTGCCATGCTCTGTCTATTTACCAAGTTTCAATATCCTGAAAGCCCCCCTGACCACGATTAAAAATACAATTGCCCCAATGATTAAATCGGGATATTTTGATTGGGTCAACAATACCAAAACACCTGCAAGGATAACGCCCGTATTGATAATAATATCGTTTGATGTAAAAATCATGGTAGCTTTCATGTGTGCTTCTTTGCTCTTTGACTTTTGCAACAGATATAGACAAACTGAATTCGCAATCAATGCCAGTATTGATACAATTATCATGGTTTGAAAATCCGGCACCTCTTCAAAACTGATAAACCTACGTATTACTTCTACGAGGCCTATCAGTGCCAATGCCAGTTGAAAATAGCCACTTAGTCGGGCTACTTTTTTCTTGCGGGTTACAGTTGAGCCAACTGCCCAAAGGCTTAGGCCATAAACCAACGCGTCTGCCAGCATATCCAGTGAATCGGCAACCAGGCCCATAGATTTTGAAATAAAACCTGTGGTAATTTCAATGAGAAAAAAAGCAAAATTGATAATCAGAACAGTCCAAAGCAGTTTCGATTGTACTGATGAATCGTCCTTGAATTCATCCTGTTGGACAACAATGGTTTCTTTGTGTTCCGTGCCCAATTTGAGTTCTTTAAGGTGTTTTTCGATTTCCTCATTTTCTTCGGAATGAAACACGGTGAGCTTCCGGTTTTCAATATCGAACACCAAACTTTTAATTGTGGAAAGCCCTTCCAGCTTCATCCTGATAAGGGATTCTTCGGAAGGGCAGTCCATTTTACTGATGGTAAATACAGATTTGAACATGTGAACTAATCTTTATGCAAAACCACATTTAAAGGAATAAAAGCGCCCACTTTCAAGCCCCAGTCAATATTATCAACAGGGGTAAACAGAAATACAAACGCATTTCCCACGTTCCCTAATTTGAAATTGAGGCCGGTCTGGACTATGAATTTATTTTCATCTATCATATACTCTTCCGCCAAAACCCACGATACCGGGATTTTTTTGTCGAACCCTACAAACCAGTATTCGTTAAAATTGTAGATGGTATTGGCAAAGGGCGTGTATCCCACCGACAGGTAGGTTTTATTATTGAACATGGCGCCCAACTCGGCATGGATACGCGTTATTTCCGTTTTGTTACCGTCAAAATCGTACATCACAAAAGGGTTAACACGTACCCCTGTGATTACTTTTAACCGTTCGCCTTCCTGGGCATTCGCTGTGAATACCCAGAAAAGTACGAAGGTTAATAACAACAGTTGTTTTCTCATTTCCAAAGATTTTTTAAATACTTTAGGTTAAAATACTGGCCGTATTATACGTTTTCAATGACCTTTTCAAGTTTTGCCCTTATTTCGTTGGCGATTTCCCCTAATTTGTCATTTTCAACCGCCAGCATCGAAGCCATCGGGTCAACGGCAGCTACTTCTGTTTTGCCATCATCCAGTTCCTGCACAATCACATTGCAGGGAAGCATGGCTCCGATTTTATTTTCGGCCCGCAGCGCTTTATGTGCAAATGGCGGATTGCAAGCCCCTAAAATTTGGTATTTATTGAAATCGACATCCAGTTTCTTTTTCAATGTGGCCTGCACATCAATCTCTGTCAAAACCCCGAATCCTTCTTTTTTAAGTTCTTCGGTTACTTTCTCAATGGCTTCATCGAAACCGTACTCTGTTATCTTTTCAATGTAATACTTCATGATTTTTTATTTTACATTAAATCTTTTTTTCGTTCTTCAAATTCTTGTTTATCAATTTCTCCCTTGGCATAACGCTCTTTTAAAATATCGAGCGCCGACTTACTTTCGGGTAGGTTGCCGGGGCGGTTATTTTGACTCATTCCTTTAACAACCATCCAAACAACGGCAATTACGATAATGAGCCCTATAACCCACCACCAGCCCATTCCCATTCCCCATCCGTGACACCCAAATCCATCCATCATAACATTCTCCTTTCTTTTTATCGCTTGTTTTTTTAAAAACCGAACTGGTGTTTACCAACAATTGCTGCGACGTGACATCATCATCTGTTTACGAGAATTCATTCCCATATTACCTGCATGCCAGCAATTTTCCGACATATCCCACCAATTGTAATTGTTGTTGTTAAAGTAGGTAAGCTGCTTTTCAGTAAGAAGTTTTTTTACCTGAACTTTTGTCTCCAGGTTGATATCCTCAATTTTTTCTTCTTTATCGCGGATAGTGCTTCTCAGTGATTTCACCTTTTTTACATCGAGCTCGGGATTTGAATTAGCAGCCCGGTATTCCATTCTCAAACTGCGAAGCTCATTTTCGATTGGAAGCTTTTTCTCGTAACTGTTTTTACGTAGCTCATTGATTTCCGTAATTTGTTCGGCTGATAAGGCATATTCCGCCGGGGTGTTGTTGTTCCACCATTGGGCATTAGCGTTTACCGACCAGTTTGAGTTACAACAATGAGGTTGTGCCATTGCCTGCGATGCAGAAAAGATAATTAATCCTGCAAGTAAAAAAGCCATTTTAAATTTTCCAGTTTTCATAATTAATAATTTTTAATGTTAGACATTCTAATAATTTCAACATCAAAATTACCAATAAGTTAGTGCAACACTATTGCAAAGTTAATCGCAGCGAGGACACACACCGTTAATAATGAATTGAGCATTATCGTAGGTGTAGCCTTCAGGAAGTTTAATGTTGGGAATTGGAAGTTCTTTCATACAACGTGTTCTGCCACAACGTGTACAATAAAAATGAACGTGCAGGTCATGTATATTACATGTGCATTCATCATCGCAAACGGCATATTTAACCGAGCCTGAACCATCATCAACAGGGTGGACAATGAAATTTTCCTCGAATGTTTTAAGCGCCCTGAAAATGGTTGAACGCTCCACTTTTTCAAATCGTTGCTCCAAATCCGCCAGGCTCAGCGCTTTCCCGGTTTCGGCAAGTGTTTTATAAACCAGGGTTCGCATGGCTGTTGGTTTGACGTTTTTCGATTCGAGTTTTTTGTCGATTTCCTTGTTTTCCATATCGTCAAATATTTATGAGAGAAATATTATTCAGAACTTTCATACCCCAAATTTACATAAAAATGTTTAATAACCTTACGGGATTTATCTTTACAACTTCAATTGCTGTAATACCCACATCTTTAATTACTTGACTACTTCAAATACTTCAAAATAATTGGAATTGTTCTGAATTGTAA
>RZYY01000194.1 GCA_009930115.1 Sphingobacteriia bacterium
GTAGCAAGCGATTGTAATTTGTATTGTGTAGGTCTTGATAAAAAAGTCATTTGATAATGAAGAATTTGAATTAGTCGGCAAAATTAACAAATACACTGAAAATTTCCGTGAAAAAATAAATTCGTTCCAAAACATACAGAATTATTGAGATTCGTTATGTTTTTTTGCCGGTATGGTTTCAGGCAAACCAGGCAGTATAAATGGCAGGAGTATGTAAAAAAAACCTGCCCGGAAGGCCGGACAGGTTTTTTTGCTGGGTTACTAATCAGACTTTATTGAATAACTACTTTCCGGGTAATTGTCCGGATGCTGTTCGTAAGTTTGATGAAATAGACACCTTTGGTTTGTTTTGTCAGGTCAATTTTGCCATTTGTTGGGCGGCCGGTAAAGACAACCTGTCCCTGGGCATTCATCACAAAGACTTCGAACGTATCATCAATACCTGAAACAGTAAATAATCCATCCGATGGGTTAGGATAGAGTTTTATAGACTGATCCGGTGTGTCAGTGATCGAAGTTGCGCCCAATTTCATATCTGTAATCAGCGACAGACCGTTTGAAGCATATAATCCGTCGGAGTTGGCAATTTGTTTGTTGAACAAAGGATCAAGTTCTGTTATTTCACCATTCCTGTATAGCATGAATGTCATCGGTTCTCCGTTGTTCATTCCGTCCTTTGTTAAGGTTGTGATGTCATTTCCATAAACAACAACGGCAAAAGGAAGGTTTTGACCAGAATATGCTGCCATTCCGTTGCAACGGCCATCATTTCCGAAAACCCCGATTACGTCACCGGCCAGAAGCTGAGAAGCAGCTTCTTCTGAAATACCTACTATATGAACATCTCCGGTTTTGGTTACATCATTCCACGGGGTTTTATTTTCGAATGTTGCAATCTGATTGCTGCCGGAAGAACTTTTAGCAACATTAAAGTCGAGTGTGGCAGGTTCGTTGAATTTTACAAGATAACCGTATCCTGGCTGGAGCAATTCGAGGGTGTAAATATTTCCAAATGGCCAATAAATGCTTCCATCCAGGCCAAAAGCAAACTCGATATCATGTCCTGCGAAAATATCTGCTGCTGTAATGCTGTTTTCGCTGAGGACAGGAATAATGTGTGTACCGGCATCGAAAGTAACTGTTTTGTCTTCAACCGGAACACCTGTAAAAGTGAGTAATCCTGTCAGCCCCATTTTGATTTTGTAGCCATTGTAAGTATCCCAGCTTCCCAGGGTGTTGATTTGCTGGCCGGGCCAGAAAATGCCTTCCATTCCGAGCATGATAACCATTTCGTCAATAATCGGTTCCAGTAATGTTTCGAGTGGTGCTTTGGCATCCATATTCATATATGTTGAAACATATCCCCAGTTTTCAGGATTTGGAAGAGGGATTTTCTGGAACGGTTGGTCATAAACTTCCAGTTTGATAAGTACTACATCCTGAACGATACCACCGGCTCCGGTAAAAGTAATTTCTGATTCATAAACGCCCGGAGCTACAACACTGGCATCAAACACACCGGTAATGGTTCCAATATCTCCGGCAGGAATACTTCCATTCACAGCACCCAGTAAAGCCCATGGGTCAGGCAGATTCAGACTGGCTTCCCATGTCAGATCATGCAATCCCGGATTATTGATTTCCATTTCCCAGGTGGAACTTTCTCCAACGCTTAATGCATCATATATAGCCGGTGGATTGAGCTCCATCAGCTCAGTGGAAATGTAAATGTTGTCAATCTGCCACCAGTCGATATTGTATGTATCCGTTCCGTAAGCGAAAAATCCGATTAGGAAAATATTGCCGGCTGAATAATCACTGATATCATAACTGCAGGTTGTCCATGGAATATCGCCATCAAAATTGGTAAAAGTTTCAATGATACTCCATTGTGAACCGTTGTAAACAACAAATGACATGGTTTCCGGTGATTCAGAGCTATAGTTGTTGAGAAAAATATCGAACTGTGCATAGATTTTCCCATGGCCGGTTCCGTCAATTATCGGGCTGTATAGTATGGTTGCATAATCAGTAATTTGCGGGTCCCAGTAAAACGTGGCTGCAGGTGCAGGATTTCCCAAATTACCAACAAACCAGTTATCAGCAGGTGGCATTACAGACCATTGTTGTGCAGCAAATGTTCCTGCACTCCAGTCTTCAGAAAATGGAATTGGGTAAATATCCTCAGGTTGCAGTGAGGCATTTCTTACAGATGTTTGATTGAGATTGATAGGAACATTTGTGGAGGATGCAGGTAAATAACCAAATTTGGAGAAGTTCAGGTTATAATTGCCGGTTTCCCAAACAAATTCATATTCACCGTTTTCGTTTGTAAATACTATGGTGTTATATGTGTTTGGCAGAGTTTGATCAATTTCCACAGCAACATTTTCGATTGGCAGACCTGATTCGGCATCTGTAACCACCCCGCTTATTGTTCCGCCATAAGCTACATAGAAGAACCACGCTTCACAACCTGTAGTTTCTCCTGAAAAATTATAGGAGGTAATCAGCCAGGCGTAATAGCAACCCCATTCGAATGGTTCGGCAGGAGAATAGGTGGTAACATTTCCAAGATCAGTGGCTGTAAATTCATCTCCTTCTATCCATTCACCGGTAGTTGTGTTCATCAATTGAATTTTATACCCTAATGGAGGATTCGGACCTTCATTGATCCAATTCAATGAAGCATTTGGGAGTACACCTGTAGCGTTATTTTGCGGAGAAACAAGTGTTGCACAGGTTGGTGGAGGAATCAGCACCATGACAGTATTCAAAATAGTGTTTTCATTTGAAAATACTTCAACATCAGTAAAGACCTGATTAAAATAGTTTGGTGCTGAGAAGCTGACTTCATAAAGGCCGGCTTCAACATCTTCGAAGAGATAAGCTCCCTGAGCATTGGTAAACGTAACTTCTTTGGCCCCTCCTGATAGTGTAACCATAACATTGGGGAATTTATTTCCGTTTTCGTAGGTTACAACCCCTGAAATTGTTCCTGGAGGTGGCGGGTCTTCAGCATTGATGAAAAGATCAAAGTCAGGAATACAGTAAGGAGATGGATAGGTGTCGATCATAATGTAATACGTTCCCGGGAGCAGACGCTGCACAATCTCCATTGGCGTGGAAGCGGAACCATTGGTTTTAAAATCAATACAGTTTATCGGAGGGCATTCTGAGGCAAGCAATATCCCTGCCCAGGTTGTTTCTTTCGGATCGATCGTGATGGTAACAACTTTTTCTGCTGCAAGTGAGAAGGTGTAGAAGATATCATCCCCTCCGTCATAAGATCCAAGGCAGGTTTCATCGTAAAAATTTCCATAACCGCAATTGGTTTGGTTCAAGGCTTCATAGGGGAATGCTTCCACTATTATTGCATTTTCACATTTACTGCCGGGTATATCTTCCATTACAGCATCAAGAGTCGTTGTCTGGCCACCTGTAATAATAATATTTGCAAAGATTTCTTCGAAATAACCTTCCAGGCTGAAAGTAACAGTGTAAGTGCCAACGGGTATTTCGAAATCATACTCGCCTGAAGCATTTGTGAAAATGGAACTGCTTGCAGGTTCTGTAGTTATTAATACATCCTGAAGCGGATTACTGGTTTCATCCGTGACAACGCCTGCCAGAACTCCGGTTGTTGGTTTTTGTTCAACGGTAACATGATCGATGAAAATATTATTTCCATATCCGCTTACTCCTTCGAAGATGAAATATCCTGTGATTTCTTTTGATCCTGATGGCAGATCGAAGGTGTAATTATACCATCCTGCTGCAGGTACAACAGGGTCAAGTGACATGCTCCTGTTTATTGTTCCAAGCAGGATGCCTCCAACAGATGTGGGATTGGAACTGAAGTAAACATTTACTTTGTCTGCAGTGGTTGCATATCCTCCATCTCTATACATCCAGAAGCTTACATGGTAATCGGTGCCAGGGAAGTTAAAAGGCGGAGTTATTAGTTCTCCCATTGTTCCGGTGGAATAACTATAGCAGTTATACCTTGCCATAGCCGCACCGCTGTATGGTGAACAACTGGGAGACGAGCCTGATGTTACTCTGTCCCAGAGTCCTGTTGCGGAACCCCCTGTTTTTATATTAGTCCATCCCGATGGGGGAAAATCCGTGTCATCAAAACTCTCGACGTAAGGAAATGTTGTGATTGTCGGGTCGGCCATTGTTGTGAAAGTCCATGTTACACATCCTGTGGCATCCCCGTATGTATTGTAAGGAATTACCTGCCAGTAGTAGGTTGTAAGATAGTCCAAAACAGGATCGTAAGTAGTTACCAGGCCAAGATCAGTTCCATTTACCATGTTGGTTGGAGGATTATCTGTACCTAAAAACAGTTTATATCCGGTTGGACTACCGCCACCTGAGCTCCAGCTCAGCAAAGTTTCTGCTGCCACATCAACCGATCCGGTTGCTGGTGATGGAAGAGTTGCACAATTGGGTGGG
>RZYY01000195.1 GCA_009930115.1 Sphingobacteriia bacterium
GCACTAATTGTAGTAAAAGTACAGGGCGTAAATATAATGAAATGTTTTATGTGAGCAAATTAATTTTGTTAAAAATGACAAAAGCTTAAAAGTTTTTTCAGTGGGTTTTTCAAAGTGGGGTTGGTCTATGATTTTTATTTTTAGTCATAGCATGGCTGCAAGCCATACTATGACTGCTTTTGCGATAGTATCGCTTCAGGCGATGCTATCGCTGCTGAAGAACTAAAATTATCTTTTTGGTCTGATGGTGTTTTATAACATGTTTAAGTTTTTTTAAGGTCATTTAATCACTACCTTCTCCGTCCTCCACCTTTCTCCATCCCACAGCCGCATCAAATATAAACCTGTCGGCAGGTGGGCGATTTCTATACTATGAAACCGGCTTGCGGGCTGCACTTTGTAAAGCAGTTTTCCGGTGGGGTTGAAAAGCTCAATTTGTGCTTGTTCAGGTAGTATATTTTCCGGCAGTTGCAGCCAGAGTTCGGTGGTGGACGGATTGGGATAGAGCTTGGCACTGAATTCCTTGTCCAAAACTACAATATCGGCCAAATAATCACATTCCACTGAAATACCGGTGCTGATCAGCCCAATTTCATCATCAGCATAACAACGCAGGGGGCCGCCCTCAAATAAATCAATTACACATAATTCAGGGTTGGGGAGCAGGTAGTTTTCTATAGTCCCAATCCGCTCAACCACCCTGCCTGTTATTGCCCAATCGCTGTTTGATTCGCCCTGCAGATCAATATACCTGTAGGTTTTGCCATTAATGAGGGTGTAGCCTGCCGATACAACCACTACCACACCTGTAGTGTCGCAGTCTGTCTCAAATGTTTCCGGCACTGTCCATGTATCGCCGGGAAGAGCAGAAAAGTCAAAAAGAAGATAAAACCGGTTATGCCGGTAAATAAAAACGGAATCGTCATTCGAGCAGATATATTCAGCTCCTAAGTCTATTTCTTCATACTCCTCACGGATGAAATCATAGTAAAACAAATCCTTTTTCAAAATATGAGTTGTCTGCCCGCTGATTATTGTATCGCCAATATAACCGATTTTCACATAACCCTCTATCCAGAAGTTATTGTAATTGTAATACCATTCCGAGCCCTGATGAACAAAAGCATGCGAACTGACCAATTCCTGCGAACGAAGATTTTGGATTGATAATAAAACCATCAAAACCATTACTAAACACCTAAAATGTAAACTTACTTTTTTCATGAAATTTCGATTTTTTAATTCTTTAACGAAGCTTCCATAGGAAATATTTGGAAAATATTCATTATTTGGCATTTATAAATTATTACTGTTTAAAAACTCATTCAATCACTACCTTCTCCGTCCTCCATCTTTCTCCATCCCACAGCCTTACCAAATATAAACCTGCCGGCAGGTGGGCGGTTTCTATACTATGAAACCGGCTTGCGGGCTGCACTTTGTAAAGCAGTTTTCCGGTGGGGTTGAAAAGCTCAATTTGTGCTTGTTCAGGTAGTATATTTCCCGGCAGTTGCAGCCAGAGTTCGGTGGTGGCGGGGTTGGGGCCGACAATTATTCGTATGCTTTGCATCTTTTTGGAGGTTTCACCCACGTCAGTCCAATTCGGTGTACATTCTTCGAATTCAGGATTCATAAAAAGCAGCTCTTCATTCAGATAAAAACAGGTAAGTTTCCAAAAATCTTGTCCTGTTGGAACGGGGCTAACAGGTGAGAAAAGTCCCCTGGTGCTTCCAATGCCTTCAATCCAATAAGCGTCGTAAATTGGATTGATAAAATGAAATGTACGTCTATACTGATCTCCAATTAAAATCGAATCAATATGGTCAATTACATAATAACCGCCAGCAGGGCCATATCCCTCTTCCCCGACAAGAACCGTGTCACCTGGTCTCTTTGAGAAATCATACAAGACAACTTCTTCGGTTGTTAACCAATGGTAATCGATGGCAAAAACTTTTTTCTCAACTGTATCCTGCCTGATGGCGCCGGCATAGTACTCATAATCTGAACCACTACCAATCTCAAAGTAAATTATTTTTTGATAAACTACCGATCCAATCGTAGTATCTCCTTGCATTTCATAAGAATAATTAATATGAGAAGCCGGTTGCCAGTGATACTCAAGTTCGACCCATTCCGCATCCGACAAAGGAAACGGTACATAATCCTGCGCTCTGAGGCTAATGCCGAAAAACATAAAAACTGCCATGCCAAGTGTAAAGCGTTTAATCTTTTTCATCTTACTATAATTTTTAAAGTTTATTTAAACATTGAATTAATCTAATTTGTAACCAGAAGTTTTGATTGTTGTGAGGCTTTAAGAAGAATTTGATAAAAAAATCCCCTTAAGGCGGAAACAGCCTCCGGTACCAACCCGTTATAAAAATTGTCTGCTGTGTTTCATTGTCCCCTCCGCTTAATGGTTTTGGGCATACAGCCGGAATGATTTCCGGGGGGATGGGGGGGTAAAATTTTGATTTTCATTTCATAGCACTAATTGTAGTAAAAGCATAGTGCGCAAATATAATGAAATGTTTTATGTGAGCAAATTAATTTTGTTAAAAATGACAAAAGCTTAAAAGTTTTTTCAGTGGGTTTTTCAAAGTGGGATTGGTCAATGATTTTTATTTTTAGTCATAGCATGGCTGCAAGCCATACTATGACGGTCAGACATCGGTTTTAAGCCCATCCTTAGCTGATTGCAGGATGATTTAAGTCCGGTCATCTGTCAGGAACTACAATTTGCTTTTTAATTGTAAATTTGCTTAAAAAAAATCAGAACAAAAAAGATATACTGTGCCAAGTGCCACACGCTGCTATATACCTATCACAAAGCAAGGGAAGGGCGTCTGGTGAAATGTTTCAGGGAAAACATCAAGAATGATTTTACGCTGGGTGACCTGAAGTGTCCTGTGTGTGGGACTGAATTTGCCAGAGAGCGGATGATTAATGGCAAACCTGCCTATAAGATCATCCAGGGAAAGGTGTACATGAAATAACAAATAAAAGAGAAATTTCTTTTTTTATTTTCGGGTAAAATCAAAAATGCTGAAGCAAATTACCACAACAACGCAGGCCGGGAATAAAGTCAAAATACACAATCATCACTTCACCAGACTTATTATCAGATACCCGTAAATCGTCGTTCCTGGGTATTTCAACTCATTTTAAACAATAACTTCACTGTGAAGAAGCAATTAAATACCGGGACTTACCATATTTTGTAACGTCCCGGTAAACAACAGGTCTTTCCATCAGATTTCTTCAGCAAGTTCAAGAAAGCGCCGGTAGGGTATAGCCAACAGGCTTTTGGCATGCATAGCACCATGTGCCTGACTGATAATGGAAACTTTGGTCGCTGTTTCGGGATCGGGGGCTTCGTAGATATCAATGAAATCATATTCACCCAGTATTGCATAATGGGCAAGAAACTTTACCTGCGGACACTTCTCTTTAACCTGTTCCATCCATGCTCGTCCCTGACGCTCCCGGTTTTTTAACTCGTAAGACAAATCTGTCGATAGTTTGGTAAACAAAATGTACGTTTGCATGATAACCTCCTTTGGTTTTTTTATCCTAAAAATTTTGGTGCCAAGATACAAAAAATATCAAAATATGGCTGTATCAGGATCAGTCAAAGTGAAAAATCAGAAAATTTATGAAGAACTTCCGATCATAATTCCAAACTCAAAAATAGCCCGAAAAGCAACAAGCATCAATATTGCCGTAATTATGGCCTTTTTGTCGGCTTTTATTTCAATGGGGAATTCATCGAAATAGAATGTGTTAAAATTATGGAAGTTGGTTAGCATTGGGATGATAAATACAATCATGAGGAGTAGGGTAAAAAGCTCATAATAGGTAATCAGCGGAAGTTTGCTGCCGATTAGAAGAGTAGTTCCCAGAACAGCCGGAATAATAATCTGGCTGAAAGTAAAAAATGCGCGGTTATGTTCATTCAACTGATTGAAATAGGCATTCCCCGAAAAGAGAAACCATTTGGTGGTGAAAGCGGCCACCAGTAAAAGGGCAGTCAGCGACAGCAGCGACAGGACAAGCTTTCCGGTATCTTTGAAATACATATACATGATGACGTATCCAAAACCCTGATCGAGGATAGCTCCTGCGATCAATGCACCGAAAAACCATACCATTCCATGCGCAAAACCCCAGAGAAAAAACTGCTTCAGGTTGGAGCGATCGTCGTAAAGAATGATATAAATCACCAAAAATATGATACCAAGCAGCAGCGAAAGCAATGGAGCAAGACTAAAAAGCAATTTGACGGACTCAGTGGTCCATTCATAAGAATCAATAGCCCAGACAAGCTTATAATAATAAAGAACGCTCTTGAAATCATATTGCAAGGCAACTACAGCCGTAAGAAACTGCCCCAGCAGGTACATGATGATGAAGGAGATCAGGAAATAAGC
>RZYY01000196.1 GCA_009930115.1 Sphingobacteriia bacterium
TTTGAATGCCTTGTCAAAATGGGTTCTTTGTTTTCTCATATTACACAAAAATAAGCGTTTATGCTTAACTCTGTGTCCCGGCTAAGTTAGTAATTCCAAGCTACACGATATTGTTCGAGTGTAGCGGCATCTGTTAGTTTGCTTGTAATTGCCATAAATCTGATAATTTTAAAATTAGTTATAAATGAAAACTATATTTTTGATATTTCTTACAGATTTTTCCTCGTTACTTTTGTTTTTTTCCTCATTTCCCGGACATTTTTCGGCGTTTCCTGTGTATTTTTCCCCTTTGATGACGGAGTAGGCTGTATTGCTTTTCTATTTTTCCTTAATGCTTTTGCATTTTTCTTTGTTGATATTCTGTTTTTACCTGTTTCCAACAGCTTTTTCGGAGATGCCGAAAACTTTTTTGGCAATGGGCACAAATTTCAATAAGAAAAAAAGTATCAGTATCCTGCACAAAATTAATTGATTAGAAATCCAGCTTATCGAAAAGGTTTACCATATCTTCTTTCCCGGCAGCTGCCGTTGAATGAATAGAAATGTATGTATCGTATTCAGGAACCTCAATAACTAAACTGCCCGTACCTCTTTTCCCATCTTTACCTGGTTTGAGATAGTAGTGACATTTTTTGTTCTTGTGAATAAATTGTTCGTAGCCGCTATATTCGCCTGCCGCCTTGTTTTGGCGGGATTCTGCCATGATAAAAACATAGTGAAAAAGGTTCTTGCTGAGCGTTGTACCGTGTATGCCCTCTTTGCTTTCGAGAAAAATTTTGGAGTAACCGTCAGTCTGAACAAGGCGGTCAACGGCTTTCTCGAATTTTTCAAAAGGGTAGTTTACCGGTACTATTTTTTTCTCCTCCTGGTCAGTATCGCCTGCAGTGCTTTGCGATACCCCGAAAATGAGCGTTAAAACGATGATTAGATATTTTCCTTTCATTTTTTGTTTTTTAAGCCATTCTTTTATTCGGAGCGCGACCTGAAGTCGCACTCCGAATTCACCCCGAGTTTATCTCAATATTATATTTTCAAAAATTTAGTTTATCGGCTATGGAGAGCATTGTTTTTTTGTCCATATCGGGCATGGTTGTAATCACGATATACATATCATAGGCCGGGTACTCAATGACCAAGGCAGTCCCTTCGGTTTCTTCGTCGTCAATTTCGCCATAATAGCAGGTGCGCCCGTTGTGGGTAAATTTTTCAAAACCTTCTTCCACGTTGTGGTCGCTGTTTTTGCGCGAGGTGGCTACAATCATTATCGACGAGGCAAAGCCTTTGGTGTAAGTGGCGGCGTGTATGCCTTCCATCGAATTAACGCCAACACGCGAAAAGCCGGGATAGGTGAAGCCTTCTACCGCTTTTTTGAATTTACTGAAAGGATATTTTACCGGAACGGTTTCTTCATCGTCTTCCTCATCCTCCATATCGCCCATGCCGCCCAGGGCTTCCATTAAGCTGCCAAAACCTGAAGCTTCCTGCTGTGCGCTCACATCCTGGTATTTTACATTGGCGGGCGGGGCGAATTTTGAAGCAGAAACTGCCGTACCCGGCTTAAATTCAGAAAACATCTCTTTGGTTTCAATTCCCATAAGTTTGCCTTCGGTTTTAAGGGCGGCACCTTTGTAAACCCATACTTTCGTACCCATCAGCGAAACTACATCGCATTGGTACCCGCCAAGCGTTTCCGTACCGAGCCGCTTCCCGCCCATGTCTTCGAGCAGTTGATTGGCAAATTCTTCCTGTTCTTTTTCGGTCATGCCGTTGGCTACATCTAGGGCATCGGCAAAGTTTGGCACTATACCTTTCATACCGCTATTTTCAATGTAATTTATAGTCCAGAACCGGTCTTTGACTATAATATGAAGCGCATCTTTTTTCTCTACATTCTTAATGCCGAACATTTTAGTCGTGGTAGTGGACTTTTCGTGTTCGGCGGTTTTTTGCCCGTAATTGTCCCACCAGATTTCTTTTGTCCCTGCGGTGCTGCCCGAAAGTTCTAATTTCAGATAGCCCGATTTTACGGCGTATTTTTTCGCTTGTTGCGCCATGCCTGTTGCTGCAACTCCCAACAACAGGATTACGCACAATAGTGTTGATTTTACAGTTTTCATTTTTAAATTATTTTATGGTTATAATCAATGTGATTTTAGATAATGGGTTTTCGTAGTCATCGCCCGGTTTCATCAGGAGATATTCTACGGTGTGAACGCCTTTACCGAGATAAGAGGCAGGGATTTGGTCGCCAAACGGAGAATTTAAGCCGTCGGTAGAGACATTCATGCCCACGGGTTTGCTGTTTGCCATTGTCGCTATCCACGCATCCGAAGCGTTTACAAAGTCTTCATTGAACGATATTTCCACTTCTATCTTTTTATCTTCCGTTGTTTCTATTTCCGTTTTTGAAGGATAGGCCAATTTAAATTCATAGTCCACCTTAAAATCAGGGTCTTGCATTTTCAGACTTAGAATATCTTTTTTTGTGTTTTTGCTGTTTGGCGCAAAGGCTTTTATTTGTCCTTTTTTATCGGTTAGTAAAAGCACGCCGAGGGTGTCTTCAAAACTTGTTGTATTCGCGAAAAACCAAACATCACCGGCTACTTTTTTATGCGATTTTACTTCGGCATCGGCATCCATAAATTTATTTAAGAATGCCCTGAATTTCATGGCATCAGCATCGGTTTTAAGCGCAAATTCCGATTTCACGGCATTACGATACAACTCATTTTCCAATAGGTAGCTTTTGTCCTGTACAGGGATGTACTCTTCCCCGTTTTTAATAATAAGGAAGGGATATGTGCCGGTACTCTCCATATCGTCGTATTTTTCGGAAACGGTAAGCTCGCCGGTAAGCATTTCGAGTTTGCCGAGCTTGTATTCCGGCGCGGGCGAAGTCGTGAACGAATAGTCGGCTTTCTTTTTTAGTTCCTGCAATACCAGTTCTTTGTCTTCTGCCGAAATCGAAAAATCAGAGAGGTCGGTATAGCTTGCATCCTCGTTGCGTTTGGCTTCTTCGGGCATTTCAAACTTTATATCGTATTGCATTTCGATATTTTCAATTGTGCCGTTACCGGAGCAGGTGAGAACAAAACCATCGGCGCCGAAAAAACCGCCATCGGAAGTGGTAAAATACCATTTGTTGCCAATATTAAAATAGTAGCCAAACGAAAGCCCGTTGTTCAGGGTGCGAAAGAAAGAACTCAGGGGTACTGCATCTTCGTAGGTTTTGATTTTCGCGCTCAACGCCTCCCGAAATTCGGGAGAACTGTATAAGTCCTGCATGTTGTTGAAAAGGGTTGTTCTGTTTTTATCTTTCAGAATATAGGTGCCGGCAATCTGCGTATCGTTATACGGATTACCGAGATTAACGGCAAGCGCCACATTGATAATATCGGCATTGAAGAATCCCACTTTATCCTTCAACACAACAGGGTAGGTTTGCAGCTTCACGGAGTTATCGAGGAAACTTTCCGGGCTTTGGGCGTGGGCGTAAATTGCCATGCTGAAGAATAGAAATAGTAGTAATTGTTTCATATTTGTTTTTAGTTTTTTGTCCAGATTCGTGTATTTAAATTCATTTCGTGTATAATTATTTCGATGAGGCTGAACAGGCAATACATTTCCTCCACATCGGAAAATTTTACACTCTTTTTAACGCTAGGTTCAAAAAGCTCTTTGCTGAACGATACGGCGCAATAAATTCTTTCGCCGATAAAAGAGAAGTGCATGGGGCGATTAATGCGTTTTTGTATATCCGCCATCGCTTCCATCATTGTTGGGGTGAGGATATACCTTGCTTCCTGCTGACTTGAACTATATACTTTAAAGGCTTTTTCAAATTCGGGATTTTCGAGTTTGACCAGTTCGCCCCGGCTGCTATCTTTTTGGAACTTTTGGGCAAATTTCCCGAACCGTTTCTCTGTGGTGTCGGGGAATACAAAGGTTTCGCCCTCTATGTGCTTGTTAAAATCGGCGTGGAAAAAAATCCCCTTGAAAATGGTATGCCATTCGGTTTGCTTCTTACCATCATCATCAGTCGATTCCGTTTTATATTCCGTTTTTAGTTCGGAAAATTCAAAATCGGTTTTTTCAATGCTTCCCGAAACAAAGTCATCGCCGCCGTAGCGGTCGCAGTGGCGTTTGAAGATTTTACTTTTCATGTATTTTCCCTCCGAAATATGCCTGTTGGAGTCGTAACCGTATTCGGGATTTATGAGTTCGACAATCTTCTTAACGACTTCTTCCTTGTACCTTTTCCTGTACTTTGTAGCGTATCTGGTCGCCCCTGTTCCACCAAGAATAATTGCCCCTAATCCTTAATTCCGCAACCTCCTACTTTTCATAGAGAAGCAAAGCGCTGATGTAAAATAATTTACTTAGCGCTTTGCCATGTGTAAGATTTCACCTATTTTA
>RZYY01000197.1 GCA_009930115.1 Sphingobacteriia bacterium
GCGGACTCTATACCCGAACTGTTGTTAAAAAACATAGCAATTGCAATCACAGCAGCAGAAAAAAAAGCAATGAAGGTATAATAGCGAAATTCCTCATTGTGGATAACATCGCGAAGTTTACCGTGTAAAGCCATATAATGAATGGTAAAATTTACTCCGGCCAGAAACATAAATCCTGTGATGACATATTGGACATATGGAGAAAAACCCGTTATACTGTCATTTCTTGTTGAAAAACCTCCTGTAGCCATAGTGGCAAATGCATGGGATAAACTTTCAAAAAGGCTTAACCCGCCAACCATCAACAGTACAGTCTCGATAAAGGTGAGAAGAAAATAGATACCCCATAAGCGCTTGGCTGTCTGGGTAATTCGCGGATGCAATTTGTCGGGAGTAGGACCTGGTACTTCGGCAATATACATCTGCATTCCTCCAATCCCTAAAAAAGGTAAAATTGCCAGAGACAAAACGATGATTCCCATACCCCCAATCCAATGTGTTGTTGCCCGCCAGAAAAGCAGTCCTTTTGGAACAGATTCAATATCAACAAGTATAGTAGCGCCAGTTGTGGTGAATCCTGAGATTGTTTCAAAAAATGCATCAGTAAAACCCGGGATTGCACCACTCAGGACAAATGGCAAAGCACCAAAAAAGGAGATAATCACCCATGTAACAGAAACAATAATATATCCTTCCCTCCTGCCAATGGATTCACGAATGGCAATACCATTGAACAAATACATTGCTGCACCGGTTCCTGAAGTAATAAGCGCCGAAATCAGTAACGGCCAGAAATCATGTTTAACTTCGTTAATGTTCCAGTCGGCAAATGACGTACTTCCGTAATAGCAGGAAAAAGGAAGGGCCAGCAACATAAAAAAACCTTCGATAATCAGCAGAATACCAATAACCTGCAAAATTAACCTGACATTTATGTATTTTTTGGCAGGCATGCTTATCTGAAAAAACGATCAACTTTTTGAATCACACTCGGAAGTGAAAAAACAATTACACGATCGCCTTCTTTTATTTTAAAATTTCCTACTGCTATAAAGCTTTCATTTCCTCTGGTAATTCCGCCAATCAATGCATCCTGAGGAAAATCAAGCTTTCTGATTTGCTTTTGTGTAATTGGTGAATCGGGTTTGACAATAAACTCAAATACTTCGGCATCAATACCGTGCAACATTTTGTTGGAAGCAATTTCCGATTGCATGGTAAATCGGGCAATGTAACTGGCTGTTATCAGCTTTTTATTAATAACTGTATCAATACCAATATTTTGTGAAATATCAATATAGTCTATATTTTCGACCAGAGCGATAGTTTTCCTGACACCAAATTTACGGGCATGCAAACAGGTAAGAATATTGGTTTCAGAGCTGTCAGTCACAGCAATAAAAGCATCCATTCTGTCAATATCTTCATTTTGCATCAGATTGATATCACGTGCATCTCCATTGATGATGAGAACATTTTCCAGCTCTTCGCTCAGATCGATGGTTCTTTGCTTATCAATTTCAATAAGTTTGATATTGTGTGTGTTTTGTAGTCTGCGACAAGTTTTTCGTCCTATACGTCCACCTCCTACAACCATCACCGAGTTAATCTGAAACTGCTCTTTACCTCCAAGTTCCAATAACGTTTTTATTCCATCCGGTTTTGTAACTACATAGGTCAGATCATTGATAAGAAACTGATCTTTACCCCGGGGTATTATTGTTTTACCATTTCTGTGAATGGCAACTGCTCTGAAATCAAGGTAAGGAAATTCACCAGCGATTTGATCGAGTGTTTTTCCAATGACCTGTGCATTTTCGTCAAGCTTGATCATAAAAAGCAGCAACTTCCCTTTCGAAAACTCAAAAGTTTCAGTTGCAGCTGATTGCTCCAGTAATGAAACGATCTCTTCAGCTGCAAGTCTCTCAGGGCAAACCAGATGATCTACTCCGAGAGAACGAAATAGTTCCTTTTTTGCTGGTTCGAGGTATTCAGTGTTGTTAATTCTGGCAATTGTTTTTTTTGCTCCCAGCTTTTTGCCAATGATACTGGTTATCAGGTTAACATTTTCATCATGTACTACCGATATCAGTAAATCAGCACGTTTAACACTGGCTCTTTCGAGCACAGAAATACAGGTGGAATCACCTGCTATGGTCATCAAATCGGTATTTGATTCAATCATTTTGAGCAAATCACTGTGCGGGTCAACAACGGTAATATCGTGATGCTCATCTGTCAGCAACTTTGCAAGGTGAAAACCCACCTCTCCGTCACCAGCAATAATAATTTTCATTTTAAAAAATCAAAATTTAGTGCGAAAGTAATTTATTTCTTGGATTTTAATCTGAAAAACCTTTCAGTATAAACTCGTCCCAGTCGCATCCCACGGGGAATTGCCTGCGATAATCCTGCAGCATTTTATAGGAAAGGGTTGCAGTGATGATATTTTCTTTACCTGAATCAGTTTGTCCAATAATTTGCCCTAAAGGGTCAATAATGCAGGAATCACCAGCATGGAAATGGCCGTTGCCATCTTCACCAACTCTGTTTACTGCAGCGAGATAGGCCTGATTTTCGACAGAACGGGCAACAAGCAGCTGTTTCCAGGCATTTTGCCTTACAGCCGGCCAGTTAGCCACCCCGACAATCAGATCATAGTTATAGGTTTCATTCTGAAAACGGTTTTTCATCCAAACCGGAAAACGCAGATCGTAACAAATAAATGGAAATATTTTCCAGCCTTTTACCAGAAAAAGCGGACGTTGCATACCTGCAGTGAACACCTGATGCTCTTCTCCCATCCTGAAAAGATGATGCTTGTCATAATAGTCAAATTTGCCGTCGGGATGCATCCAATAAAGCCGGTTGTAATACTTGCCATCCACTTCGGTGAGAATACTACCGCTAATCACACAATCAAATTCTCTGGATTTTTGTTTCAACCAGGTAAATGAGCGGCCATTTGGTGTTTCCGCAATTTTTACAGGATTCATCGAAAAACCTGTATTGAACATTTCCGGAAGCAAAATCAGATGTGTATCAGTTTTTAATCCTGACAGTTTTTCGTCGAACAATGCCAGATTAGCTTCAGTATTTTCCCAGATCAAAGATGACTGAACCAACGCTACAGTTAAATCTTGCATAATATTTCGGCAGCTTGTACCAGGGTTTCATCTTTTTTTGCAAAGCAAAAACGCAAAATTTTGTCGTCCCGGCTGTTCATATAAAAAGGAGAAAGTGGAATTGAGGCGATTTTGTGATCAATGGTCAATCGCCTGGCAAAATCAAGGTCACTCTCATCGCTGACAGCACTGTAGTCAAGACATTGAAAATAAGTTCCTTTACAGGGTACCGGACGAAATCTGGAATTTTTAATCAAACCAAGAAAAAAATCACGCTTTTGCTGAAAAAACGCAGGTAAGTTTCTATAATTTTTATCATCCTGCAATAGGTCTGCAATAGCCATTTGTATTGGTGTATTTACGGCGAAAACAACCCATTGATGCACTTTTCTGAATTCTTTCATAAGATTTTCGGGCGCCAGCACATAACCCATTTTCCAACCAGTAGCATGAAATGTTTTACCAAAAGAGCCGACTACCAGGCTTCTGCGCGCAAGTTCGGGAAACCGGCAAACGCTCTGGTGCTGCAATCCGTCAAAAATCAAATGTTCATATACCTCATCGCTTAAAATAACAATGTCACTGTTGTTGGTAATTCGCTCCAGCTGAGTCATATCTTCTTCATTAATAAGAGTGCCGGTAGGGTTATGAGGAGTATTGATGATAATCATTTTTGTCCGGTTTGTCATCAGCTTGGCAACATGTGACCAGTTTATTGTGTAGTCAGGCAAATCCATCTGAACAAATTTCACATTTCCTCCGTTCACACGAACAGCAGGAGCATAGGCATCATAAGCAGGTTCAAAAATAATAACCTCATCTTCGTCGCGGACAAATGCCGATATTGCAGTATAAAGTGCCTGGGTGGCACCGGCAGTTATGTTTATCTCAGAATCAGGATCATAAGTTATCCCATGATCCTTCAGAACTTTTGTCGAAATAGCCTGCCTTAACCTGTCAGTACCCGGCATGGGAGCATATTGATTGAATCCTGCCTTCATGTAATAATGCACTCTTTCGACCAACTCCCCGGAAATATCAAAATCAGGAAACCCCTGCGAAAGATTTATGGCCTGATGCTCGGCCGCCAGTTTCGACATTATTGCAAAAATGGATTGTTCAGTATTTGGAAGCTTGCTTTTTAAATTGCCGGGATAAATCATTATGAAAATTTTTTGGCAAAAATAATATTCCTTTCAACAACTCTTGGCATTTTGCGTTAGTTGAAAGACTCCCTGAAAATTGGGTGAATAACTATCTTTGCACAGAAA
>RZYY01000051.1 GCA_009930115.1 Sphingobacteriia bacterium
CAACTGCAGGGATGATAAAAAGCTGGAAAGGGGTGATTCATGCGGTGTATGTCCTTCATGCATCAAATTCAATAAATTGATCCATCCTGACCTGCATTTTGTTTTTCCTGTTGCCGGGAATGAGTCCAGCAAAACATTTGTCAGCAGTGATTTTTTGGCTGAATGGCGGAGCTTTCTGATCGAAAACAACTATTACGTTTCGCTTAACGACTGGTTTATAAAAATTGCCATCGAACGTAAACAGGCAGCTATCAATGTGGCAGAGACCAATCAAATCATCCACAAACTTAGCTATACAAGCTACGAATCAGAGTATAAGGTGATGCTGATCTGGATGGTCGAAAAACTTAATTATCAGGCAGCTCCCCGAATACTGAAAATTTTGGAAGAACCTCCTGAAAAAACTCTTTTCCTGCTGGTAGCTGAAAAACCTGATTTGATCATTTCAACCATCCTCTCCCGTTTATTGCCGGTTAAAATTCCAAGGATCGAAGATGCTGAGCTGATTGAAGCTGTCAGTCAGCGTTTTCACCTGAATGAAACTGAGGCTTCAGAGATTGCTTTGCAGGCAAATGGAAATTATGCTGAAGTTCTCAGGCTGGTTGGACAAAGCGACTCCCGAAAAATGAATTTTGAGCGATTTAGAGACTGGATGAGGATATGCTATGCTTTTGATGTTAAAGAACTGATTACTTTTAGTGATACTGCAGCCGGAGAAAGTCGCGAAAGCAACAAGCATTTTTTAATTTACGGATTATCGGTTCTCCGCAATTGCCTGATGCTCAACTACACAAAAAATGCACTGATTAACATTTCAGGTGAAGAAAAAGGATTTTATGAAAAATTCTCTCCTTTCATTAATCATTTGAATATTAATTCTTTCGCTAATGAGTTTAACAAAGCAGTGTATCATATCGAGCGTAATGTTAATACCGGCCTTGTTTTTTTTGACCTTTCATTAACCGCAGCTAAATTGTTGCGCCTGAAATAAAATTCAATTGCTGCTCACAGGTTTTTTGGTAAATTTGCAGTTTTCACTTTAGTTGTATTGCGAGAAAAATATTTTTAAAATGGAAAATAACGACCTTCATCATAATTCCACAACCGATCAAAATTTTCAAAGCAGGGGCTGCTGTCATGCACCACAGCTTTACCATGATAACAAAGATATTGCTAACGATCGTTGCTGCAAATTGAACACTTCCGACTGGATGAAAGATTTGCCTCTTCCTGACTACCAGATGCCTTTTGATTGCATCGAGGTTCGGTTTAAAAACAGTCGTAAGGATTTTTTCAGGGTACAGGATGATACAAAATTTGCTTCTGGAGATATTGTTGCTGTTGAAGCCTCACCCGGGCATGACATTGGCATTGTATCCCTGACCGGAGAGATTGTAAAATTGCAAATGCGCAAAAAAAACGTTGATCCTGTATCAGCTCAGATCAAAAAAGTTTATCGCCGTGCCCGGTTGTCTGACATCGAAAAATGGATCAATGCTGTTGACCTGGAGCCTGAGGCAACACTGAAATCAAGAAAAATTGCCAGAGATATGAACCTTGACATGAAAATCCATGACGTCGAATATCAGGGAGATGAAACAAAGGCTGTTTTTTATTACACTGCTCAGGAAAGGGTGGACTTCAGGCAGTTGATTAAAGTGCTTGCAGAAGAATTTAAAGTGCGGGTGGAAATGCGTCAGATTGGTGCAAGACAGGAAGCTGCAAGATTAGGTGGCATTGGTTCGTGTGGCCGTGAACTTTGTTGTGCAACCTGGCTTAGCAGTTTTTCTTCAGTTTCGACCAATAAAGCCCGTATTCAGCAAATGACATCAAACCCCCAGAAACTCGCAGGGCAATGCGGAAAACTTAAATGTTGCCTTAACTATGAATATGATGTCTATACTGATGCGCTCAAGGAATTTCCGGATATGAACATCAGGTTACATACTGAAAAAGGGGATGCAATTCATCAGAAATCAGATGTTTTTAAAAGAACAATGTGGTATTCTTATATAAATGACCAGTCAAATTTGCTTCCTCTCTCTGTTGATACTGTCAATCAGATAATTTCTGACAATAAAAAAGGACTAATTCCCAAATCACTTGAAGACCTTGCTGTCCAGACTGATGTAAATACAAATGACGTTGGATCGGCATTACAGGAAGAGGATATTCACCGATTCGACAAAAAAGAAGATAAAAGCAAACGAAGACCAAAAAGAAGATTCAGTCCTGACAAGCAAAAAGGTCAGTCAACTACTATTCAAAATAAAGAAAAAACCGGAGGTAGTAAACCTTCACCAGCTGATGAATAGATTATTTCAGACAAAACTGACTGCTGCGATAAGACTTCGGGCAGCAATATTAAGGTAGTTGTTGTATTTGATGAACACCTGAATTTGATTGAGCGTCATCCATATGAAATTTTCAGGTACCTCTTCAGGGAAGAATTCGTCCACCTCAATTATCAGGTTTTTATTTTGTTCCCTGAAAAAACGTCCGCCTTCCTCACTTTGATAAGATGAGTACCAAATCTGCTGAGGTTTTGCATTCAGTACCTCATCCAAAAACTGCACATCGTATTCGTTTTGCCCCCTGCGGTAATTTCCGGTAAGGCATTGTACCGTGGGTGCCAGCTCGATAATATCGAAATTGCCGGCTTCCAGTTTGGCCTGAACCAGAAAGTGATATATCCCGTTTATTTTTTTGATTATGAAAGCAATGATTCCTTCCTGTGCGGCCTTCATCAGCGGTTGATCCCAGGATTGCACTTCGCGGTTGCCAATTTCTACCTGTACTCCAATCACAGAAAAGTATTTGCGCTGTTGATGATAAATCTCATCATCATTTATGATCCAGTTTTTCACTGAATTGAGCGGTATTCGCTTGATTTCGAGATCATACATGGATTTTTGTCTGGTAATCCACGAAATGATGTCATCCACAGTGTGCTTATGGCGCTGATTATCAAGCATCGAAATTAACAGTTCATTTTCACGTGTACCGATTAAACCGCCTGATTTTAGGGATGCGTAAAAATCAATTACATCCGGAGGATATTCACCAAATGGAATTCCCGAGATGACCGTTCGGGTATCCATATTCACCAAATTGCTGTAACGCAGGAACGATTTTATCTGGGCAAGGGTAAGCCAGCAGAAATTGTCAACTACTTCAATGGGTTCTTCTTCGCCAATTTCGACAATAATATTGCGATTGCGTTTGCGCAGAAAACGGGCTCCCTGCTCTGACTGCAACTGGTCAAGAAGGATTTTAACCGGTTTTTCACCATTGAAATACTCAAGATAAAGTGGTTTTTTACCTTTGTGTATCCGGGTGTAATTGCTGCGAGTTGCCTGCAGGGTAGGGGAGAGTTGTACTAAGTTGATGTTGCCGGGTTCAATTTTGGCCTGCATCAGAAAATGAAGGATTCCATTGATTTTTTTTGAAATAATACCCAAAAAACCCACTTCCGGCTGGTTGATGATAGGTTGTTCCCATTCTGCAACTTTTCCCCAATTGGTATGTACACGAATGCCTTCAATGGAAAAAAAACGACCACTGTCGTGCACCAGATTTCCGGTCGATGGATCAGCAAGCCATCCTCTCATTTTTGAAAAATGAATTTGCTGAATGTCCACCTTAACCTGATTATTTTTTTCATGTATCCACGACAGGAATCTTTCCGTGGGCATCAGAGTATTCTCCAGGGTCAGGGCTGATTTTAAAAAAGCGATATGTTTCTTATGGGTTTCCATGATACTACCAATCAATATTATTCAACTTTAAGGCGGTTTTCATAAATTTCAGTCCATGCCAGTCCTTTTTCGACGCGATGCATCAGCTCAAGGTGCGGAAGTCTGCGTATGCTGTCAAGCTCGGGACCAAGTTCAACATTTGAGATGACAGCATATTCGACGCTGTCGGTGTAGATTCCGGTAAGATTTGTAAAAACTTGACCATCGCTAAGATAACCGGAGATTGGATGTTGCAGGTTGTAAAGCATCAGAAAATGAGCATAAAGATAAGTATTGCGGAGATTGCTCTTTTCCATATATTGTACCGCATCCCGATGAACTTCTACCACGTCGGTAAAACCAAGATTGTCATCACCGGTTGAGTAATGCCGGAAAGCAAAAATGGATTGAGAAACAACCAGCGCTATCATCACCGGGAAAAGCAGCCATTTTTTACCCTGAAAAGCCTGAACGGTGATGGCAGCGATTAATAAAACCAGCATTGTGATCACAATCAGGAAATAGCGATTGGAAATAAAATTGAGCGAACTCATGAACCAGAAAATCCCAATAAAAAGTGTGGTGAACCAGATCAACTTCCATTGATGCCAGGTAAAACGTTTTCCCGGGATAAAATAATAACCCACCAGTGAAAACAGCAATCCAATCACCAGCCAGTTGCGGCCATGGATAAAAAAGATGATTTTCCGGATGTGTTCGAGGTTGCGGGAAATGTTGTCATAGGTCAATTGCATATCTTCCATGCGGCCAGGAAATAAGAACCAGTCCCAGGTGAGCTTTTGCTGAATGAGAAAAAGTCCAAACACCATCGCTGGAACCAGGATAATCAGAAAGGAATTAATCATTTTCCGGGCAGAATAGTGACTTTCTTTTTCCAGAAAAACATCCATCAATTGCCAGATACAAAGAGCAAAGACAAGAAAAAGTCCTGATTCTTTGGTCATCACCAGTGCCGACGCCGTCAGGGAATAGAGCAGCCATTTTTTTTGGAAAAAGAGTAGAATCGTGAGCAGGCCGAGCAAAGCTAAAAAAGCTTCAAGCAGTACAAATGATGACTGTGCAAGAAAAATGGGTTGAAAAAACAACAGGATGGCAGCCAGCAATCCGGCGTCCTTATTAAAAAGTGTTTTTCCGGTAAAAAAAATGGCGATAAGCAGCAGTATTGATACAAAGAGGGCAAAGGACTTCGCCACGACAATGCTTTCGCCAAAAATTTTCATCCAGGAGGCAACAAGAAAATGAAACAACAGCGGGTGGCCATAGGAATAGTCGGGTTCGAGTCCACCGGGAAGTATAGTTGGACCATTCTGGTACATCAGGTGCACAGCCGGACCAAATGCAAATCCTTCATCGCCATAATAGGGAAGATAGAGATGGGGCAATTTTATGACAATCAAAGCGATGATCACAAGAAGTAATATCAACTCGTGATAATATCCTTTCAACCATTGATGTTTCATGATCTTCATGCCGGGTTTAAAGATTTTATAAAATCATCCATTCTAATAAAAGAGCAATTAAATTTTTTAAGGAGTTTTTCGAACTTTACCTCGCAGCCATTTACCCCGTGATAATGAATGAAACGCTCCAGCAATGGGAGTTTCAGCCTGGGCGACTGGGGATCAATTTCTCGGGGATGAAGGTAAGTAAAAACACTTTTTCCTTGTTTGTTTTTAATTTTTATCATTCTTTTAACAAACCAGACCGGTAGAGCACGGAGATAAAAACCACCACTGAATCCGAATCTTTTTCCGAAAAACGAAAACAAGGGTTGAGGAATTTCCCAAACTGGTTGTTTTATGCCATTTACTAATGGTTGATGAATGTTTTCAGGGAAACCCGGAATGCCGTACAAAAATGTTTTTCCCGGAAAAACCGATGAAGAATAACTGATCCCCTGTTCGTGCAAAATTTGATAAAACCATGAAAGCATATCCTCTTTGACTGACCAGGAAGGGGCCCGAAATCCGGCAACTTTCTCCCCGGTTATTTGTTCAATCAGATCGCATGACTTGCGAAGGTCTTCGCGAAACTGTTCAGGCGTCATAGTGAAGATCAATTTGTGGGCGTAGCTGTGCGAAGCAACTTCATGGCCTGCCTGGTGAATCATTTTTACAATTTCGGGTTTATTCAGGGCAATATCACCAACAACGAAATGGGTGGCTTTGATACTAAATTTTTCACATAATTCGAGCAGCCGGCCAACGTTCTTCTGCAAATGCCCGGGGTGTTGAGGTAAATTATTTAGGTTCAGGGAATTGTAATTGGCTGCATACCATTCTTCGATATCGAAGGTGGCAAAGTTTACATTAGTACCTGACTGATTTTTCATTTTTTTGGTGTTCCTTTAACTTCTTACAATAAAAATTACTCCCACGATGATTAACAGCACACCCATTATCCTGACCGGGCTGATCTGTTCATGAAAAATAAAATAGCCGGCCAGGAGTGAGTAAATAAATGACACGCTGGTAATAGGGATTACCATACTGATGTCAAATTTGGAGATAAGCCACATAAAAAATCCTGTAGCAGCAGCATAAACTACAAATCCTGAAAATACCCATGCATTGAAAATAATACGGATGACATTTTCCAGAATGTTTTGTTCCGGGAGATAAAATCCACCGGCTTTCTGAAGACCAATTTTCCATAGCACCTGTCCGGAGGTGATAAGGAGCGTTGTGAAAATGGTTAATAGAGCAGCTTTAAGCATTTCTAGTTTTTTGGTGTTGAATTAATATCAATGTTAATGGCTGCAATCACAAACTGTGTTCCGAGAATGAGCGGCAAGACCGACAACATTATGGTTCCTGTTGGTGTTGCAACGTGGTTGATTGTGTTTTCGACCCACTTGTACAAGCCGTATAAAATGCCCCAAAGGAGCATAGGCGTTCCGGTGATAATATAAACCGAAGCCATATTAAAATCGTAGATCAGATATTTCAGAATAAAGCGTTTGGTAAGCCCTTTAATAAGTAAAAAAGGAAATCTGAACAGTGTGCTGCGAATACTCAGGGTGCTTTTTTCGTTGCCATAGCGTGCCGGTATAGGTACGTCTTTGACTATGGTGTTCTGGATATTGAGACGGATTAGCATGTCGGTTTCAAAGAAAAATCTTCTTGAGAGCTTATCCAGATTGATTTTTTGCAAAGCACATTTGCTGATAGCAGTATAACCGTTTGTCGGGTCCATCATATTCCAGTAGCCTGAGCAGGCTTTGACCAGAAAAGACAAAATGCTGTTGCCAAAAAGTCTGAGTCCGGGCATTGAGCGCAGTGCTTTGAAATCAACAAATCGGTTACCTTTGGCATAACCGGCTTGTTTTTCAACTAAAGGTTTAATCAAATCAGGCAAATAAGAGGCATCCATCTGGTTGTCACTATCCATTTTCACTGCTACATCACAATCCAGTTCAAGTGCCTTTTTGTAGCCGGTAACCACAGCACCACCCACACCTTGATTTTCATTGTGAAAAATGACGATAATCCGCTGGTCTTCGCGTTGCAAGTTCAGGGCAATTTTCCCGGAATTTTGCGGACATTTGTCATCCACAACAATGATATGGTCAACTATTTCGGGTAGTCCTTTAATTACCTGTTCCAGGTGAGCTGTTGCCTTATAGGTAGGAATAACGACGGCAATTTTTTGGTTATTAAACATATATTTTCTGATTGCGGGAATGATTAATCTTCACCTTCATATTTGTAAATGCCTTTCCGGGCAAGTTCATAATCCGGATTTTTGATTAAATACTGAAAATTTTCTGATGGTCGTATTCTGAAAAATGAATCAAGATATGCTTCGCGAGTCATTGCCATCCAGTGAATGGCTCCATAATGATATTGAAAGTGGTGGAAGATGCTTCGTCCGGTGATTAGGACAAACACGATGATAAGTGCAATCTTAAGTTTTCGTCCGCGTTCAAAAGTCCAGGCCAGTGCAGCAGCCATCGGTATAGCCATAATACCGTACATGTCAATATAGGCACGCAGGCCAAATCCTCCGCCGTACCACCAGTCCCACCACGATGAAATCACATAAATAGTGAGCAGAACATAAACCAATACCGGAACGAAAAATTTTGGATTTTTTTTCTTCAGGACTGCGATTCCTGCAAGGGCAAAAATCATTACCGGTGTGTAGAGCAACCATCCTTTGCGCCATGAAAAAAGGCTGTTCCAAATTTGTGGATTACCGAAAAAAAAGCCCTGATCATCAGGATAAGAATAGTAAAAATATTGTCCGGTCTGCATTTTCCAGTAAAGAAACTGGGGCAGCCAAACTAATACGAAAGCAAGTAGCATCAGGATAACATGGTTCCATTTTTGTAAAAAGAATAAAACCCGTTGCCAGGCTTCACTACGGGTTTTTATATCCCACAGGGCAAACAACAGCAATACCAATATATTGGTTGGTCTGATCAGGGTGATCAGTCCGGCCAGTAATCCGATGATTACCGTGCGTTTAATAGTAACTTTCTCATGCCAAAGGTCGGTGAAGTAGAGAAAAATTGAGATCAGCGCAAAATTGTAAACATGCGACATAGCCGATTCAACCACAGTGTACCATAGGATATTTGTAGCGAGAGGTATTACAAGTAAAACGATAGTAGTTACCGTTTCGGAAAAATATTTTAGTAGTAGTTTTCGCAGAAAAAACAGGCCGAGAATCAGGAAAAACGCAGATGAAATCATGAGTCCGAATTTATAGGGAGGGCTGTATCCATCAGCAGGGAAGTTGCTACAGACTGCATATATGTGCGAAGGAATGAAAAAAGGGAAATAAAGCATTGACATACCCATCGAAGCTGTTATTACTTTGTTGCCTTCCTGGGTAATTTTTGGCCAGAGAATGAATTCTCCACGGGCATAAAATTCATCCAGATAATCGAGTTTCAGGTCGTGATAAATAAAGGTAGCCGGTAAATAACCATAAAACGGAAAAACATCATGCACGATAATTCTGTTCTCGTGTTTCCAGAGCCCCAGGTTGTTATCAATCAACAGAACCAGTAATGCAACGATGAAAACAGCGAGTCCTGAAATGCTTAATCTTCTGCGTTTCATTCGAAAAAATTTGTGGCAAAGATAAGTTATTATCATCGTTTGCCGATTATAGCTTTAATGACGGCATAACAGACAAAAATGTTGCGTGGCCGGTTAATGGATTTCACTTACTTTTACCGGCCTTAATCAATCATAATATTTTAATTTTTTTTGATAATGAATGAATGCCGTTATGAGTTGCTTGATCTTTCCAATGGAGGTATCCGTGAAATTTCAACTCTCCTGACCAGTGTATTTGGCAAAGGTTCAGGTTTGACTGATGAATTTGTGGATTGGGAATACAACGGTAATCCTGTTGGGCCGGCAGTTGGCTTTAATGCATGGATGGGAGAGGAGCTTGCTGCACATTATGTCACCCAACCCGTTTTGGCTGAATTTAACGGGAAGAAAACCAGAGGTTTGCTTTCACTTAACACGGCCACGCACGAAAAACACCGGGGCAAAAAATTGTTTACCCTTCTTGCCGAAAAGACGTATGAATACGGTCATGAACTTGGATATGAATTTGTTATCGGGGTAGCTAACGCAAACAGCACACCGGGATTTATAAAAAAACTCGGCTTCAGTTTAATTTGTCCGCTTGATGTGAAATTTGGCATTGGTATGCCAGCAATTGTCAGGGCTGATGGTTTTAATTATTCCCGCCACTGGAACAGGGAATTATTAACATGGAGACTCGCCAATCCTAAGTTGAATTATGAAATTAAACAGCAGAAAGACCATTTTATAGTGTTAGCTCCAACCGGAAAATATGGAATCAGAGCAGTAATTGGCAGTTTCCCGATGGAATTGCTTCCGCCAGAATTCCGGGTAACCAGTCGCAAAGGCCTCAATCCTGTGAATATCTGGATGGGACTTGACGTTAGTACAAAATGGGATGGAAAATGCTATTTCAATTTTCCTGACAGGTTAAAACCTTCTCCATTAAATTTGATATTCAGGGATTTGACAGGTATCAGCAATATACCTCATAAGGAGGAGATCAAATTTATGAGTATTGATTTTGACGCTTACTGATCGTTAAAAATCATCAGGATTGATGGCCGGAATATTATCTGAAGGATTTTCATATTTGTCGCAGTCAATTTCCACGGTTAGTGGTCTGGATGGTTTTGAGAATGGATCAGTTGTGATGCCAAGTTCGGGGTCGTTGTAAACTTTTTTCATGAACAATGCCCATATCGGAAGAGCCATATTGGCTCCCTGTCCTAAACTGATAGATCTGAAATGTGCACTACGATCTTCGCATCCGACCCAGACTCCCGCTGTTAGTTGAGGGACTATACCCATAAACCAGCCGTCAGACTGGTTTTGAGTTGTACCTGTTTTGCCGGCTATTTCATTCTGAAATCCGTATTTGTATCTCAAACGTACCCCAGTACCTGATTCTACCACACCCTGCATCAGTTTGAGCATCAGGTAAGCTGATTCTTCATTCATGGCTTCATTATATTCCGGAGTATATGATGCAATTGTATTACCATATTTATCTTCAATGCGTGTAATGAAATAGGGTTTCATATAGATGCCTTTATTGGCTAAAGTGTTCATTGCTCCAACCATTTCATAAACTGACAGATCAGGAGTACCAAGAGCAATTGCAGGTACAGGATCAATTTCAGCTGTAACACCCATTTGTCTTGCCATTTGAATAACAGCTTGTGGTGAAAACCGTTTTATCAAGTAAGCGGATATCCAGTTGACTGAGTTTGCTAACGCCCATTTTAGTGTAACCATTTCACCTTCCTTATCTCTTGACGAGTTTTTTGGAGTCCAGTAAGTTCCATCAGGCAGCTCAATGCTCACCTGTATGTTAGGTATTTTGGTGCATGGCGAAAATTCTCCGGTTGCAGCGCCTTCCTGCATAGCAAGTGTGTAAAGGAATGGTTTGAAAGTGGAACCGACCTGGCGTTTTGCCTGTGTTACCTGGTCAAATTTGAAAAAGCGATAGTCAGGTCCGCCAACATAGGCACGGACTTGCCCTGTGGGCGGGTCAACAGCCATCATACCTGCTCTGAGGAAAAATTTAAAATACCTGATCGAATCCAACGGTGTCATCACTGTATCAATATCTCCGTTCCAGGAAAAAACCCTCATTTCTGTCGGAGTCTGGAAGTTGGCTATAATAGAATCATCAGGCATGCCCATTCGCTTCAATGAACGATAGCGGTCACTGCGTCGCATGGCCTGATCCATGATTTTTTCAGTCTGTTCTTTGATTTCTTCCGGTTCAAAAACAAACGGTGCATATTTGTGACCTTTCCAGTGACTAAAAAATGCAGGCTGTAAATCCATTCCAAGGTGCTCTTTTACTGCTTCTTCAGCATATTGCTGCATTCGGGAGTCTATGGTAGTAAAGATTCTGAGACCGTCGCGGTAGAGATCATAGGGTGTTCCGTCAGCTTTGAAATTTTTACTGCACCATTCCGTCAGTTCTCCCCGAAGGTGTTCTTTGAAATAGGTACCCAGTCCCACATTATGATCCACCCGTTGATACTTCAGGTCGAGCGGTTCCGTTTTCAGCGAGTCGGCAAGTGTTGCATCCAGATAGCCATATTTTACCATTTGCGACAGCACAACATTTCTTCGTTGCTGGGATTCTTCGGGACGGCGAAGCGGGTTGTAATAGGAAGGATTTTTTACCATACCGATCAGCAGCGCAGCCTGATTGATGGTAATTTCGGATGGAGTAGTGCTGAAATAGACACGTGATGCTGTTTTGATTCCAACTGCAAGATTAAGGAAATCAATTTTGTCCAGATACATGGTGATGATTTCATTTTTGCTGTACCTGGATTCCAGTTTGGCAGCTATTACCCATTCCTTGAATTTTCGGAAAGCAAGCTGAACAGCATTCTGGTTGTATTCACGCGGAAAAAGATTTTTGGCAAGTTGCTGTGTGATCGTACTTCCGCCACCTTTATCCTGACCGGTTATTGTTCCGTAAAACACACGTAAAAGAGCTTTTACATCTATTCCTGAATGATTGTAAAAACGCACATCTTCGGTGGCGACAAGAGCATTGATAAGGTGAGGGGATAATTCATAATAATGACTCTTACTCCTGTTTTCAATATAATAAGTGCCAAACATTTTCCCATCGTGCGAGTATATTTCGGAAGCAAAAAATGTTTGTGGATTTTCAAGTTCTTCAATAGTGGGCATAAAACCAAACCAGCCCATCGAAATACCAAAAAACAGCAGGATTATTCCAAAAATTCCAAAACCGATAATACTCCAGAAGCCATAAACATATTTTCTGTAAAAATTATGCTTGTACGAAGACCCGTGCGGATCGCTTAAATCTCCTTTCCTTTCAGTATTCCGGTTTTTACTTGATGATCCGGATTTTTCAAGATTGTCTGAATTGGAATTGTCCTGACGGTATTTATTATTCTCTTCCATCATATAATAGAATGGTTTTTTGAGGAATTATTTTTACCAAACGATATGGCTTCTGTTTTAATATGATAGCGTTGTGTTTTGTCTGTGAATAGGTTTTGTTATCCTTGATTAATGATGGTCGGAGAATCAATTTTTCATTGTGTCATTCGTCCGGGTGTTCAATTCTTATTCCGATATTTTCGATTCCTGTCAGAACTGTATCCCGCATTGCATGTTCGATTTCGAATAAGTATTTTCCTTTAGTGGGAAATCTTAAATTTGATCTTACTTTAATCTGATTGTCCTTCAATTGTCCAAATCCTTTTCCATGCCATTTGCCTGAACGATCGGCAAGAACGAGTTCAATAGTGTCGCGTGCTCTTTCTCCTTCGGGTAGCCAAGAATTGAGAAAAAGATATAAATTTCTGTAGGGGTAATTGTCGTTGTTTCGAACGTTTATAAAAAAACTGAAGCTTTGGATTGTGTCATCAATTTCGACTTCAAGCCGCGCTGTTGAATCCATGTGCCATCCTTGCGCTGGGATGTCGACTGTCTGATCGAAAAATCGCGATCTGTCGCAAGAAATACCTGCAATAAAAACCATAACTATTAATAATCTGCCGTAAGCTGCTATGGTAATTGAGTGACCAGATTTACCGGAAGTGATGTTCAAGCTGTTTATCGTTGAAAATTCGACTTTTTTCTGAAAACTAAAAAAATGTAACCACTGAAAATCAGGGTCATTATTGCTTGTAATAGCAGAGGCGTAGCAATGAGGTTCCCCTCGATAAACAATATGCTGATTAATCCAAATTTCAAAAGGTAATAAGTTATTTTGCTTACAAGAATTGAAGATAAAATACTGAAGAATACTTTGCCGGATTTTTTCAGCATAAAATAAAACAACCAAACGTTAAGAAGCAGTTCAACAGTAATCAGTAACATTTTGATAAAATGCGGATGTGCTGATACAAGGAAAGAAAACAGCGGAATTGTGGCTGCAAGTAAATAAGCATTCATTCTGCTGGTATGTGCAACAGCAATGATTAGCATTAATCTCATAGGCTCAATCAGATAAACCGGAAGAGCCATCATGTGCGAAAGCGCGGGAATGAAATAAATTGTCGCCAGTGCAATCGAATCAAAAATCAAAGTTTTGATATTCAATTTGTTGAGAAATAATATCGCCGTATTCTTCATTTTTCTTGCTTTGAAATTTCAACGGGCAAAAATAACAAAACTTTCTCTGCAGTTGAATTTTGCCTGTATGCCAGGTGCTGAGAAGATACAGCCAAAGTATCATTGAAAATTGAATTCTTAACGTATTGATTATCAGAATTTAGAATAATTATTTGTTAAATGGGTAACAATTAGGTTTAATCCTTTAGCCAAGATGCTTACCTTTGCAGCCAGTTTACGATTAATTTTTATTCAAATTCAAAACAATAATTATTTATGTCAGAAAAGATCACTTCGCAGATGGCGATAGAAATGGAAGGAAGGTACGGAGCACATAATTATCATCCGTTGCCCGTAGTTTTATCGAGGGGTGAAGGTGTATTTCTCTGGAGTCCGGAAGGGAAACGTTATTTTGATTTTCTTTCAGCCTATTCAGCAGTAAATCAGGGGCATTGTCACCCACGAATTATTGAAGCTTTGACTGATCAGGCTAAAACACTTACTTTAACCTCAAGAGCTTTCTACAATGACTGCCTCGGTCCCTATGAGAAATTTGTTACAGAATATTTTGGTTACGACAAGGTACTTCCAATGAATACAGGTGCAGAGGGAGATGAAACAGCCATCAAACTTTGTCGTAAATGGGCATATGAAGTTAAGGGTATTCCGGCCAATAAAGCTAAAATCGTTGTTTGCGAGGGTAATTTCCATGGTCGTACCACCACGATTATTTCGATGAGTACCGATCCTGATGCAAGAGGAGGGTTTGGGCCATATACTCCTGGTTTTGAAATAGTACCTTACAACGATATTCCTGTCCTTGAAAAAGCACTTGACGATCCGAATGTTGCTGGTTTTCTTGTAGAGCCAATTCAGGGAGAGGCCGGGGTTTATGTACCGGAGGACGGATATTTGCGCAAAGCATTTGATTTGTGCAAAGCAAAAAACATTCTGTTTATTGCTGATGAAGTTCAGACCGGGATTGCACGGACAGGTCGTCTTCTTGCATGTGATCATGAAGGTGTAAGGCCTGATATTTTGATACTTGGAAAAGCATTATCAGGTGGAGTTTTTCCAATTTCAGCTGTTTTGGCTGATGATCCAATTATGCTGGTTATAAAACCCGGACAACATGGTTCCACGTTTGGCGGAAACCCTATTGCAGCTAAAGTTGCAATTGCAGCACTGACTGTAGTTAAAGAAGAGAAATTAGCCGAGCGTGCTGAGAAATTGGGAGAAATTTTCCGACAGGAAATGAAAAAGATTGATTCTGATATGATTGAGCTCGTTCGCGGAAAAGGTTTGCTCAATGCGATTGTCGTCCATCCGAAAAATGGCAAGGAAGCATGGGATGTTTGTTTAAAAATGTCAGAACTTGGTCTTTTGGCCAAACCTACTCATCAGCATATTATCCGTTTTGCTCCTCCGCTGGTTATTACCGAAGAGCAATTGATGGAGGCAATCGGAATTATAAAAACTGCTATTATGAGTTTCAACTAATTATAGTTGTTGCCTTGAAAAACAAAAAGCCGTCCCAATTGGGAGCGGCTTTTTTGCTATTAACCAAATTAGTGAGCTATGAAAAATTTACTTAGTTATTAGATTCTAAGGTATTTTATTGTGCGTTTTTCCAGTTTTTATCTACTTCTTCCCAATTGATCACATTCCAGAAGGCATTGATATATTCAGGACGACGATTCTGGTATTTTAGATAATAGGCATGTTCCCAAACGTCAAGACCAAGAATCGGGATGCCTTTGACTTCTGCAACATCCATCATCGGGTTATCCTGATTAGGAGTGGAAGTAACCTTCAGGTTTTTTGAACTGTCAACAATCAGCCATGCCCAACCGCTGCCAAAGCGATTAGCTGCTGCATCGGAGAATTGGTTTTTAAAATTCTCAAACGAGCCAAAGGCGTCAGTTATAGCTTTGGCAAGATCACCTTCAGGTTGGCCTCCACCGTTTTTGGACATGATTTTCCAGAATAGATCGTGGTTAAGATAGCCACCGCCATTGTTGCGGACGACTGCTGCAAATTTTGACATACTTGTCAACATATCCCTAAAAATCAATTGTTCATTGTCGGTACCATTTACAGCTGCAATAAATTTATCGTAGTATGCTTTGTGATGTTTGGTATAATGAATCTCCATTGTCATTGCATCAATGTATGGTTCCAATGCCGAATACTGATAAGGTAACTCCGGAAATTTCAGATTTTTTATTTTAGTTGTAAGCATAATTTAATTAGATTTAATATTCTTTAGCACTTAAACATGAAGCCGAAAGCTTTGTTTAAGCAAATTGATTTTTTTATGATTTTTAACAAATCAGGGGAGCAATCAGAATCTTGCGGGCTGTCAGAACTGAGCTACAATTTTAAGGTTCAGTTGACGCGGTGTAAGATAGTTGGGAACAGCGAAACAAGTACCTGAGACATCGGTAATCCAAATATAGGAAATGGTGTTGTTAACCTGGAGCAGGTTGAATATTTCAAGGCTTAACCAGAGTGATTTCATTCCAAGAAATGGCCTTGATGGGTTGTCTGAAGTTTGTTCGCCCAGAATTTGTTTTGAGAATCCGATATCAACTCTTCTGTATGTTGGCATGCGTAAAATTTGTTGATACCTTGCTGATTCCGGAGGGCCAAATGGCAGGCTGCTGCCATAATATAATGCAAGATGCATTTTGTATGTCGGATTCATCGGAAGATAATCCTGGAAAAAGATGCTAAAACGAAAACGCTGATCGGTAGGCCTGGGAATAAAACCCGGTTCAATTTTTTCATTTCGCGCAGCCTGGGGATTTTCGGTTAATCCACTGCCGAACTTAATACCCTCAGTGTCATAATAATCAAAGTAAAAATCACCGTAAATATCTTCTTCAGTTTTCAGAATGGAGAGACTTGCCCAGCTTTCAATTCCGGGAACAAATTCACCGTTGATTTTCATATCCAGCCCGGTTGTGTAACCTTTTGCACGCTGGTCAGCATAATACCTTATGCGAACATTATCAACCTCATAGGGTATCAGATCATCAAGAAATTTGTAATAAGCTTCTGTTGTGAATTTAAACGGGCGACCCCAGATGGTCAGGTTCCAGTCAGTACCTGCAACCAGGTGAATGGATTTTTGGGCTTTTTGACCGTTAACAAGCTGGCCATAAAAATCTCTTAGTTCCCGATAAAATGATGGTTGATAATAGTATCCGGCAGCCAGTCTGAACAGAAGATCATTTTTCCAGTTTGGGTGATACGAAACCGAAATGCGAGGGCTCATGAGTGTCTGATTGCTATAATCCCAATAATTACAACGTATTCCGGCTGTTACCGTAAAATCATTATCTTCTTTGCCGAACATCCATGAATTCTGCACAAATCCGGTATATCTGTTCGATTTCAGGTTGATGTCAGATTTTGTTACAAAATCAAGTTCAAGGGGGAGAACCGGCGGGTTAATTACGCCGATCTGATCTGGTGGTCTTGGCAGTGTGTATCCTGCCGAATCAAGGAGATTCCATTCATTGAGCAGATCATCAATTTGTTCGTGCTGATAGTTGAGTCCCCAGGTCAGAAAGTTTGAGGCTGTTTCATATGATCCTTTATGAGCTGCGGTAAATACTTTTGCATTCAAATAATTACGGGCGTGCTCAAGGTATGTGCCAACTCCAATTGTACTTACGGTTTCTCCAAAGTTGCTGCTGCCTAATCCTGTTTCAACTTCACCTATATAATATTGTCCCTGTATGTCAAATGTTTCTTGCTCATCGCTGTTGAATGCAGATAAAATGTACTTGAGCTGAAGATTTTTTCTGGGTTTGTGGGTAACTTTTATTGCTCCCATGAGTGTGCGGTAACGGTCAACTTCCTGACCATCAAAATAAATGGTAAGCCGTTTAACCTGGGTTAAGGTTCCAAATGTAGTTTCGCGGGTTTGTGGCACAAATTCAAATTTGTTGTCAGCAATGTTTCCCAGAAATGATATTTCAACTTTTTTTGAAACCTGGTAACGTAAAAGGGTTTGAATATCCAGAAAAGAAGGGAGATAATCTCCTTTGGTTTCCAGTGCATTAAGGAGGTATTGGTTGGTTTTGTAACGAATACCGGTAATATGTGAGAATTTGCGGTTTTTTGATATGTCTTCAACATGCCCTGATGCCCCCAGCAGGCTTACCGCAGCAGAAGCAGCAAAAGCTGACGGATTGCGATATTGAATGTCGAGCACTGATGATAATTTATCACCATACTTGGCATCAAAACCTCCTGATGAAAACAGAATAGAAGAAGTAAGATCGGAGTTGAGGAAACTCAGCCCTTCCTGTTGCCCTGACCGAATCAGGAAAGGTCTGTAAATTTCAATATCATTGACATATACCAGATTTTCATCGTAATTACCACCGCGCACTGAATATTGTGAACTGAGTTCATTTGTTGAAGCAACGCCTGGCAATGTTTTTATTAAGGATTCAATACTTCCGGTTACCGAAGGAATAGCTGTTACTTCTTTGGGGTTGATTCTCTGCAGATTGGTTGTTCTTATTCTTTCGTCCTGAATGATAATGTCAGGAAGCATTTCGGTGGAAGCGGTCAATTTGGTATTAATAATTTTGGTTTCGCCATTTTTAAGCTTCACATTAAATTCCTGTTTTTCAAAACCGATGAATGAAAAAACCAAAAGCAGCGGGGTGTCAGCAGGCACAGTAAGATTGTAATTTCCGTTTTTGTCAGAAATAGTTCCTCCCGAGATTCCCATTACTGATACATTGACTAATTCGAGAGGTTTGTTTTTGTTGTCAGTTATTATTCCTTTTACAATGCCGGATAGCTTTTGTTGTCCGACTGAGTGTAACGGAAAAATGACGAGAATTAATAAAATTAATAGGATAGAATATTTTTGTTGATTTACTTTCATTTCTGCACTTGCTTTTGCAAATTTATCCTGAATATTTTGTTTCAGTTACTATTGCTGTTTTTTAAATTTTCCTTCTTTCCATGCCTGGATAAACTGTGCCCATGCGAAAGGATTAAAAATTGAAATTGGAACTGTTTGCCCGGCATAATAGTATTGACTGGTTTGTTGCTCAATATAATTTTTATAGTTCAGGCTTCCATCCATCTTAAACTGCCGGCTTCGCTCCTTCATTTCAGCCAGATCCAGATTTTTTCGTGCAATTTCCAGGTCATCATCCGGAATATCCAGTTCGACGAAAGCTTTTTGAAAATCCTCGACGGTTGGCCAGGGATAAATAACTGTGGGTGTTAACATGATTGTGTCGACTGTCATAACATGGATCAATGAATATCTTTTTTCCGTAATAGTGTCAGGCACGATAAATTCATTGTGTTTGTATCCAATCGCCGAGAATGTAAGGGTGTCATTTTTTGTTGCTACAAGCGAGAAATATCCATGAACATCACTAATGGTTCCCCGTCGGGTATTTTTAATCCTTACAGTGGTGAAGGGTACTGGTTTTAAATCTTCAGCTTTTATCACAACTCCCGAAAACTGCACAACATCAAAATCGTCAGGGGCTATTTGAGCATAAGCCAGTTGTCCGATTAACATCATGCAGCCAGAAGTAATAATCATCATAACTATTTGCTTCATGGGAGCCAAGTTACATAAAAACATAGGATAGTAAAGGAATTTAAAACGGTATAGGGGTAAATTTATTTTCGTTATCCAATAGTCAAGAGGGCAAAACAGAAATAAAAAATGCTGCCATTGACAAGCAGACGGCAGCATTTTTGGATATTTTGGAACGACAATGCACTATACAATGCAAATGCCTTTGGCTCTGTATTCTTTCAAAACAGCTTCAATACCAATTTTATTAATGGTTCTGAGAATTGAAGTTGAAACTTTAAGTGTAACCCAACGTTGTTCTTCCGGCAGGAAAAACCGTTTGGTTTGTAAGTTTGGATAAAACCTTCTAAGGGTTTTCTTGTTTGAGTGGGAAACTTTATTTCCAACCATCATTTGCTTGCCGGTGATATCACATTTACGTGCCATTGCTTTATCTTTTATATCTGTTAATTTTCAAAATCGGGGTGCAAAGAACGTACTTTTTCATGATATGACAAAATATCTTTTAAAAAATTTCTAATAGCTTAAATTTGAACAGGATTCATAAAAAATTTCATTGTTTTGTTTTTAATCTGAAAAATAAAACTACTTTTGCACCTCGAAAT
>RZYY01000052.1 GCA_009930115.1 Sphingobacteriia bacterium
AAAATGTCTTGACAAATTGAACGAAATGTCTTGACAAATTTAGGAAAATGTCCTGACATTTTTCAGGCCATATTTTACGGGTTTTTTCTCTCCGGCAGATTTTTCATGGCAAGATAACTCAGAAAGTGTTCAGGACGAAAGGACAGTAAAAACAAATAGACTTTTTGCATTAATGTAAATTAAAGTGAATAAGTTAACAACAACCTATCTGATACTTGTTCGGATTCTAGTGTTTGTCCTTCCATTTGAAACCTTCTAAGCATAGAGCGCCCAATTGAAACAAAGAACTCTTCTTCAAAAAGACCTTTTGGAATAGGTAGATCACATAAATAATTCCCTGATTTTTTGTTTCCGTCAATACTTAAAGCTACACGTACTCCTTTAGTCTTAGCAAAATCAATTTCTTCTAATAGTTCTTCGAGTTTGAATGATTGAGCACCATACAAAATACTTTGACTATGACTGTAAGGTGGATCACAGTATATCAAATCACCATGTTTTGCCATTTTAAAAATCTCTTTATAATCAACATTGACGAAATCTACGTTTTTAACTCTGTATTTCCATTCATTTACACGTTTTTTAAAATTTTCGATTGTAATTGGAGTATGCACACCACATGGAGTACTCATATATCCATCAGATTTTCTAAATCTTACTATTCCCCCATAACATGATCGTGTTAGAAAAAGGAAGTCTGCTCCATTATGATTTTTGTTAAAAGAAGTTTTTATACTTTCATAAACTTCAATTTTTTCTTCACTCTCCAATCGGTTTCTTCTTGTTGCATACCAATCTACAAGCTCATTCGGATTTTCTTTTAATTTTTTCCAAATATCAATGAGTGGCTTGAAAATATCCGAGCCTACACCTACTTTAGGCGAAATAGTAGCTATTACAGCACCGCTTCCCAGAAAAGGTTCGTAAAAAGATCCATAATTTACCGGGAAACACTTACTTATTTCACCTGCAATCTTCTGTTTATTTCCGACCCATTTTAATAACTGAGATTTTGGTGGTGTATAGGTAGCAAACTTTGAATCAAATGATAACTGCATAATACTTTTTTTTTGCAAACATAAAAACAATTATGCTAATATCCTAATTTGGGTTATCCTTTTTTAGAATTAATTTCGCATGATGAAAAAAAGTATTCATAGCAAAGAATACAGAGTTTTGCTGGAAACACTATACAGTCTGCGAGTTGGTAATAATCTTCTTCAGTCGCAATTAGCAGAAAGAATTGAAGAACCTCAATCATTTATCAGTAAAATAGAAAGTGGAGAAAGAAGAGTTGATCTTGTTGAACTTAAATCTATTGTTGAAGCAATGGACTCTAATCTATTTGAATTTATTGAAGAATACCTAAAAAGATTAAATGAAACCAAATGCTAATTTTAAGGAGCTCAGTTTAGAATTCTGGGCTAATATTAAGCTTTTAAATCAAAAGCTTGGCTACACAGAAAGAAACAAACAAACACATTCAAACACAGATTTTATTATTCCAACATTTGAACAAATAAAAGAAGTTTTTAAAACAGAAAATTTGGATTATAATAAACTTATTAACAGGAATGAGCTAACTGATTTTGGAAGGCTAATACAAGATTACATGAAATATCGTGGAGAAGTTCTTTTAAATCACGTAGAAACAAATTTAATGAATAAAGATCAAGCAAAATCATTGTTTGATAAAAAAAGAGCTGAGCTTAATCCATCATGTCCTCTTCCTATGAATAAACAAAAAGGAGAGAAAAAAGACCACGCTTTTTTAACCGGCTTGGTTAATATGCTTGTGGAAGCTAATAAAGGTAAATTCGAATGTGATTATGATCCGAGAGAATTAACTGCAGTAACCATTTATAATTTCCCATCAAGAATTTTATCAAGAAGAGTTGACGGTGCATTTCCAAAGGTCAAAAATCCTATAGCAATATGGGAAATAAAAGAATACTATAATACGACAACTTTTGGAAGCCGTGTTTCTGATGGTGTTTATGAAACTCAATTAGATGGTTGGGAAATATGGGAGGTAAAGAGTAATCTAAACCGAGAAATTAAGCACTATCTAATTATAGATGACTATTATACTTGGTGGACATGCGGTCGCTCATACTTGTGTCGTCTCATTGATTCTATGCATATGGGACTTGTGACAGAAGTTATTTTTGGCAGAGAAGTAATTGAAAGGATTCCAGCTTTAGTAAAAGAGTGGATCAGTAATGAAAGCAGTCCTTCAGAATTATCCATATCTGCAGAATAAGAAGCAAACAACACAGAAACATTGTATCAAAACAGCGTATGTTTTGGGTAAATTACTGGAATTCAATTTATTTTATCATTTTTTACTTCAGTAATGTTCAGGACATGATTTTAATTTTGATTTACCGGCCGACAATCCGGGATAAAAAAACCCGTTAATTTTGTCCGATGAATCAATGATTTATGACAGCAAATGACATAGAGATCATGGCGCCGGTGGGCTCGTATGAGTCGCTGATGGCTGCTATACAGGGTGGCGCCAACTCTGTTTATTTCGGAGTAGGAAGGCTCAACATGCGTTCGCGTTCTTCACAGAATTTTACGCTGAACGACCTTGAAAACATTTCGTCCATTTGTCGCACACACGGGCTGAAAACATACATTACCCTGAATACCATTATTTATGACGAAGAACTTGAGGAGATGAAGGAGATTGTAAATGCAGCCAAAAAAAATGAAATATCCGCCATAATTGCTTCCGATCTTTCAGTGATCAAGTACGCCCGCTCACAGGATGTCGAGGTACATATGTCCACACAAACCAACATTACCAATATAGAAGCGGTAAAGTTCTGGGCCGGATTTGCGGATGTTATGGTGACTGCCCGCGAACTCAATTTGCTGCAGGTTGCTGCTATTACCCGTCAAATCAGAGAACTGGGGATAAAAGGCCCATCCGGTGAGCTTGTGAGGATTGAGATTTTCGTGCACGGAGCGCTCTGCATGGCTGTTTCCGGAAAGTGTTATCTGAGCCTTGACACCATGAATTCTTCAGCTAATCGTGGTGCCTGTCTGCAGGTTTGCCGAAGAGGCTACAAAGTTACCGACCTTGACAATGAAATTGAGCTGGAAATTGACAATGAGTACATCATGTCACCAAAAGACCTGAAAACCATTCATTTTCTCGATGAAATCATCAACGCAGAAATACGGGTTTTCAAAATCGAGGGGCGAGGGCGTTCGGCAGATTATGTGAAAGTTACCAGCAGGTGCTATCGTGAAGCTGCCAATGCGGTCTTCAACGGAACTTACACCGGCGAAAATATTAAAAAATGGGAAGAACAGCTCAGTACAGTCTATAACCGCGGCTTCTGGAACGGCTATTACCTGGGACAAAGACTGGGCGCATGGACAAAACAATATGGTTCGCTGGCCACCAAAAGAAAAATCTACATCGGTAAAGTCACTAATTATTTTACAAAAATCGGGGTTGCCGAAATAAAAATCGAAACCCATGATCTGACTTCAGGCGACGAAATACAAATCACCGGCCCTACTACCGGAGTTTATCAGGCAGTGGTAAACGGGATCAGAGTGGACGACAGGGAAGTAAAGAAGGTTGTGAAAGGAGAATTTTGCTCGGTGGCTACTTCCGAACTGGTCAGAAGAATGGACAAAGTTTTTAAAATTGTTGATGTTGAACCTGAAAACTATAAGAAATGAAACTTTTTAATTTTCATACTCACTCTGCTTACTGCGATGGTTCCGATCAACCTGAAGCATACGTGAAAGAAGCCATCCGGCAGGGTTTTCATTCTCTGGGTTTTTCGAGTCACTCACCCCTGCCATTCAGCAATAGTTTTGCCGTGCAATCGGAAGCAAAACTATTGGCTTATGCTGAAGAAATCCGCCGCCTGAAAATGATTTATACTTCGCAAATCAATATTTACCTTGGACTCGAAATTGATTTCATTCCTGAAGTCTCCAAACCTTTTGGTTTTTTCAGGGAATTTGCCGGCCTCGACTATGCAATCGGGGGTGTACATCTGATAAAAAAACAGGGAGCGGAAGCGCTTTGGTTTATTGACGGGCCAAGGCAGGAAAGCTATGACGAGGGAATGAAACTGCTTTACGGGGATGATGTGCAAAGTGCCATCACTGCTTACTGGAAGCAAATTCGTGAAATGCTCCTGACCCAAAAACCTGATGTGGTTGCGCACCTCGATAAAATCAAAATGCACAACCATAATCGTTTCTTTACGGAACATGAAAAGTGGTATGAAAATCAACTCGTGGAAACCCTGGAGCTGATCGCCGAAACAGACATAATTGTCGAAGTAAATACACGCGGGATCTATAAAGGACGTTCGGAAGAGCTTTTTCCCGGGTCACAAGCCCTGAAGAAAATTCACCATATGGGAATCCCCATTACCCTCAGTGCTGATGCACATCGCCCTGAAGAACTGTCAGGTTATTTCCCGCAAACCCTTCAGCTATTAAAAAGTATTGGTTTCACTGAATTAATGATGTTCACCGGAGAAAACTGGCAGCCTGAAAAGTTGGACTAATGCGAAAGGCCGGATAATACATCCCTTTTGCTTTAATAGTAAATAATTTCCACATCCGGTCTGGCTTCACTTAATTTTGCGATTCGGAATTTCGAAATATTTGTATTATAGCATTTTATCAATTTCAGGTTGGGGAGGTTTTCGACAGGTTTCAGATTTCTGATGGAAGTGTTGTAACAGTCGAGTTGCACGAGGCCTTCCATAAATTCCAGTCCTTTCAGGTTTTTTATTTGCGTACCGGAGCAGTTGAGTTTTTGCAGGTTCCGGAGCGGAGCCAGGGATAGCAGTTGTGTAACCGGAGTATTTTGAATATCAAGATCAACAAGGCTTTGCAGGTCACCCAAAGGCTGAAGTGAGTTAATCGGGTTGTTTGAACACACCAGTTTATGCAGATTTTTCAACTGTTGCAAAGGTTGCAGTGACGATACCCTTGTATTTGAAAATTTAAGTGTTTCCAGCAGGATCATTTTTTTTAATGGGTCAAGACTGGTTATTTCGGAGGAACGGCGGTCCATTTCTTCCATGTCGTTCAGGTCAAGGTCTTTCAGATTAGCCAATTCCTGCAATTGTTCCCTGTTGAGGCTGGAATTTGAGGAAATATAATTGTCGGCGAGCAAACGCCAGACATCAGGCAAACTGTCCCACCAGACACGCAATTCATCTGTTTGATAGACCACAAGCGAATGAGGATGACTGCTCATGAAACTGACAATCTCTTCTCTATCAACCGGGGTATTGTCGCAATAGACAGCTCTCAGGTTTTCGAGTTTCATCAGTGGCTGAATTGATGCAACGTTTGTTTGGTCAAAAGCAAGTTTATTCAGTTTTGTAAGATTTTCAAGAGGCGAAAGATCAGCTATTTTCGTATCCGAGCAGTTGAGTTCACGCAGCTCTGTCAGGTTTTGCAGGGGAGAAAGATCAGTTACTCCTGTACCCTGGCAGAAGATTTCGTTAAGCATAGGCATGTTGGTAACCGGTTCGAGTGAGGTCAGCGATCTGATGTTGGCAATATCCAGCGTTCGTATTCGGGTGATATCATGCAGCTCTTCTCTGGTAGGGTTGTATCTTGTTGCAACTTTTTCGCTGAAGATTTCTTCCCATTCAGGAGGAAGATCATTCCACCAGTAGATAAGCCCGTCGGTTTCGTAAATAATCAGAACTTGAGGGTTTGAATCCATAAAGCGAACCACCTCACTCATGCTAACAAGACTCTGATCGCAATAGATCTTACCCAGGCTTTGCATACCGTCAAGTGGTGATAAGTCGGATACACGGGTATAATCAATGAAGAGCAAATTCAGTTTTGGCAATGTACGCAAAGGATGCAGGGAGCTGACCGGTGTTTTCTCAAATTTCAGAAAAACCAGTTCCCTGAGTTCTTTCAGCGGTGAGATGTCAGTGATGGTTGTTTCCGAAAAGTCAAGCCGGTCAAGCGAATGTAATGTACTTATTGCACTCAGGCTGGTAATGCTTGTACCCGAAACATCGAGGTCTTTCAATTCTCTGAGTTCTTTGATCGAATGCAGATCCGCCACTTTTGTCTTGCTGAGGTTCAACCTGCGCAACTGTGCGAATGCTGTCAAAGCCTCAATATCTGAAACATTGGTATGGGACAGATTAAGGTCCTGCATTCTTGTGAGGTACCTGATTGCATCGAGTTTTTCGATCAATGTTCCGGAGCAGTTCAGGAATTCGAGGTGGGTAAGGTTGCGGGCCGGCATCAGGTCTTTAATTGCTGTTTCACTGATATTTAAATAAGTGATAAAAGGCATTTTGGTCACAGGTTCAAGAGATACAATGGTATTCATTCCTGAAATATCCACGGTATCAATCTGGATAATCTTCTGAATTTGCCGGTCCAGGTGTTTTGCCGAAATGTTACCGGAATCCGATAAAGTAATTTTCAGGGTATCAAACCTTGAAAAGGAAAAATTACTATGGTTGATTTTTTGCTGCACGATCACATCCAGGCAGGCAACTGAATCATTAAACCAAAGGATGTGGTTCATGTTCAGGGTATCCTTAACCAAAACATTGCTGCCCAAAAGCCGGCGCCACACATCCGGAAGTTCGTTCCACCATCGTCGCAGTTCATCACGCTGGTTTAGTTTGGTGGTATAAATGCTTGCAACTTTAAGGTCTTTGCTTTCATCATTGAGATTGATTTCGACGTAGCGCAATTTATTTGAGTTCACTTCTTCCCCTTCGACGGTAGTGCCCTTCAGATTGCGGTTAGTAGTGATTTTGAAAAACAGTTGATTTTTTTCGTTCAGTTGTTCTTCAATATTTTGTATGGTAAAATCAAAAGTTACTTCTTCGAAAAAGAAATCAATATCCTTTAGATAGGCCTGTATGTCTTTATTAAGCGGCACATCGCGGTTTTCGTCAAGATCGTCTTCAATCTGAACACGTTCATTTTCAAATATTTTTATCCAGCTCTGGTTGATAATAATGTCTTTTTCTTTGGCCGGCACTTCAGGGTTTCCCAATGTATTAAAGGTGAACTGAAGATAAGCTACCATTTGTCTTGCATCTTCCTTATAACGGGCAATGTCGTCGGCTGAAAGTGCCGTATTAGTTTCCTGCGCCCTGAGAGCTACAACTGCAAACAGAAGGAAAAGACCTGGCAGCAGAAACCCCGAAATTTGTCTGATTTTCATATTCAATAAAATTCAGGTCGCAAAGATGCTAAATTAATGATTTATTGTTTGTGACGGATAAAACTGACAAGACGTTCTTTTTGTCCGGGTTCCAGCCTGATAAGGTTTGAGATGAGCCAGCCCCGGTTCATCCCCGGCCGGTTAAATTCACTGATCTCAATGTACCATCCGTCAATCTGAAAAAAATGAAATTTCAGCCCGGCCACATGCTGGAATTTGAGCTGCCTGTTCCGCAGCTCATAAAGAAATACGGAAAGCTTGTCCACTTCAAAGTCCTGACGAAAATAATCCCCGATGTTTTCTTCAGCACTGAAAACACGGTCAAGATTCATGAAATCCAGCTCGTGACTCATCGGGTGTAAAAATCTTGAAACTGACATCTCATCACGTTGGTAAAGGTTTTCGAATGGAGGAAAATAAACATCGCTTATGACCCATTTTGACCCAAGGTTTTCTTTGACCAAAACAAGAAACAGGGTAATATTGACCATTTCCCTGCCTCTTTGGAAAAGAACATCGGCTTCACCAAACCATTCGCCACCATGAAACTCCAGAAATTTCTGCCTGTTTTCCAGGGTCATGTCATTCAAAAAGGCTTCTTTGAGCAGATCAGGCAAATTGATGTTTGTCTGGTTGAAAAGCATGGGGATGTACTTTTTTCGAAGGTCAGGTGAGCGAAAATAAGGATCAGTAGTGGCCAGTTTTACTCCCCTGACATCTTCCTCGCCGTTGAAGCGTCGGAGAAATTGATTCACCTGTTTGGTTTCGGCATAAAAAATTGCTTCTTCATTTCCATTTCTACTGCTGTTGCCTAAAAAGGAACCATTATCCTGTGCCAGTAACTGACCAGGAATAAAAGCGAACAACAATGCAAAAACTTTTATCAGTTGCATATTCTGATTAATTGGTTATTAATTGGTAGAAATGGCTGATGCAGACGGGATAAAGTTTGAGTTGTTTTGATTAAAATGGTCTGAAGCATTGAAAACCGCCGCAAACAAGAATCAGGTTCACTTTTCCGTTTTGCGGCGGTTATGTTTGTTTTAACGGATGATGAGAGTTACGGCATAGTTTCAGCAACTCTTATGTCGCCCAGCAAAACATCCCAAAAGCCGATCAGACGACCGCCAATCTGGGTTTGTTTGCGTTCAACATAAACGGTAATATCTTTTTTGGTGGTATCTACGTACACCAGATTGTCTCCGACACGTCCCTCAAAGCGCTGATAAATGGTTATTACACCGACATATCTGCCATCGGGTTGTTTTTCAAGATCACTGATATACTCAATGTTGAACCACTCAATGTTGACTTTGTCGTAGTTGAGGGCCATTAATCGCTCAAGGTAGGTCCGGATACCCCAGTATTTCACTTCATTTGAATTCAATGATGAAACACCCATCATAGCTCCTTCTGCAAAGAGCTCCAATGTGCGGTCAATCACCCGGTTAGCTTCTGACCAGGGCGTATCTTTGTTGCCAATAATGCTTATGTATTTTCCCAGGTCTCTTACTTTCTCAAGAGCAAGGCTGTCAATGGCCATTTTGCGCTGCGGGCTGATGTTGTCCTGAGCAAAAACAGATGTGGCGGCCAGGGCCAGGAATACTATTATCAAAGTGGTATTCTTCATGGCTATTATAGTTTAATAAGTTCTAATTCAGTGATTTTTCCGTTGGCATCGTATTGGATGTTGTGTACCTTGTTCGGGTTTTTCTTCTGGTCTTTCAGGTATTCCAGATAGCGTCGGATGGTGGTAGGTTTGTCGTAATCTCTGATATCGGAATCCATGTAAATGATCGTGAGCACAGGCACATCGGGTGAAGCAAAAAAGCCCAGCGCATCGCTTATCATTCTGTCAGCGGTTTGCAGCTCGGAAGCTGAGGCAATGGCATCAAAATAATCTTCAATCTTGCTGAATTTCTGTTGCTCTTGTTTCTTAGCTTCAGCAGCTTCCCGCTCTTTTTGCAAACGTTCTTCCTCCTTTTGTCTGAGTAGTTCTTTTTTTCGTTCAATGGCTTTTTCTGCCTCGATGAGGAGAGCATCCACTTCATTATCACCAAGAGCGAGAGACTTGATTTCGGCAATTTTTTGCTCCTGTTGGGCCAAAGTCATTTGGCCTTCGTCGTTGATTATCATCAACAAATCTTTTTTAGCCTGTTCGATCTGAGCTAAACGTTCAGCAACAGCTTTTTCCCTGGCAATCTTTTTCTGGCTTTTGCATCCTGAAAAACCAACAGCAATTGTTGCTGCCAGAAGCAGAAAAACCAATCTTGCTGTCATTAGATTTTTGATTTTGTCATACATATCGGAAATGTTTAATGTTTTGATTATTAACAATTAAAATACTATTGCAAATGTAAATCTGATAGAGAACTTTTATTTTCTTTTCTGATTGATTTTATCCAAAACTTATCAACATAAAAATCTTCTCACTAACGGAGGGAGAAGGCAAATTATTTCAAATCCTTACCTCTGCTGCAATGTTGAGAGTATTAGCGCAACACCTGCAAATCGGCTTAATGCGGTTTTTAGTTTCCCAACCTGACAAGTAACGGACAAGCAATTTTGCCGGTGATGAACAGGGTTATCAGAGTTTCAGCATCTGCCTGATCTGATCTGGAATAACGTCTTTGTTTACAAGCAGATAAATTGTTTTACAACGTATGAAAGATTCGGAGGCATAGAAAAATCCTTCATAAATATGGCCGTCAGTACCCCATGAATTTTTGACAATGTAGAATGTGGTTCCGTTCTGGTCTTTTGCACGTCCTATGATCTCCATCAAATGATCGTCAGTAGTGGTATAATTGTCAAAAGCAGCCTGCCGTACTTCCTGCGTGATTACTTTTTCTTTAACCGGTTCAGTGAAGGCATAAAGCATTTTTTCGCGTTCTTCTTTGGTCAGGGCTTCCCATCGTTCTTTTTCAGTTCCGGCCAGATCGGGTTTCACTTCGTCGGGGATCAAAGCAACTCCGTTTTTCCATGAAAAACCTTTCTCACTCACGTCAGCAGCCCATGACAATGTGTGCCCTTTTTCGAGTGAAAAGTCGATGACGGCCATCATCTCATCCAGTTTCACATTGTGTATTTTATGGTGTCTCCAGTTGTCGGGGATTTCGAGAATGAAAGGTTCATAAAAAGGATGATGCAAAAATGATCCGATTTCGGTGTACTTACTGGTATTAATTCCCAATTCTTCAGCAAAGGATTTCGGAGTGTATTGTTTACCTTTAAAGGTAAATGTTTCGGGGAAGGGGCCAAGATAAGTATCAAGCAATCCCTGGAATCCTTCAAGCCAAACCGGGCTGAGTTTTCTGTTCTTATTTTTAACGACAGCTTCGACATAGCTATTCAGCACTTCGTCCATTTCGCCATGCACAAAAAGGTCTTCGCCAATAACCAGACCGCTGAATACTTCTTCAGGTACAATGCCATATTTTTCAATTATTTTCAAAACGTCATGGCCTGCTCCGCCAGGGCCAAAATTGACATTCCCGTGCCAGCGGACATATTGAATTGCTTTTTCGAGATAAGTCTGGCGGATAACAAAAGCTTCTGAAAGATCATACTCGCCTTTACCCTGATTGAGCAACTCTGACTCCAGAAAAGCGACACCTGAATAGCTCCAGCAGGTACCAGAGCGATACTGATTTTTTACAGGAGTAGTGGTCAATCTGATCTCATCAGTGAAAATATAGCCTGATTTCTCAGTTTTTTCCTGGGCAGAAATGAGCTGAACACCCAGCAACAAAGCCATGAACACAGCCATCGTTTTGCAGAAATTTTTCATGTTACAGTGAATTGATGAATGATTAAAAATTTTCTTGAGGTAACTATTTAAGTTAAACATTTTTGCAAAACTAAAAAAAGTAAACTTTTAGGGGCAATAAAAAAAGGCTGCCAAACGTGTTAGCAGCCTTTCTAATATCGGGAAACTAAAATTACCCTCTTCTTCATCAAAATTTCATCATTCCATTCGAAGATTCAACTTAGTTTCACATCCGCCGACAGAATTACAAGTGATTAAACAGTTACAAGTCAAGTCAATAAATTAAAACTCATTTTCGGCAGACGGTTTCCCGATACCTTTTAACCTAAAAACCCTGTTCATTATGAAAACCAATTACTCTCTCTCTTTTTCTATACGGAAAACAAATCTTTCAATCCAAAAAAAGAACGTGATTACATGTTTGTAAATTGGATTAATCTTTAATCAAATTCACGATACAAAAGTACGCCCTCAACAAATTCTGGATTTCAGCGAAAAAACGTATTTTTATATATAGGTAAAAATGCCTATTTTAGTTATAAATCTGCTGATCTCAAATTTTTAAATATCCTGCGAAATGTAAGTATTCCCGTTTAAAATACTTTCAACCGCATTATTCAGCTCTGAAGAACTGGTATTTACAAGCAGGTAGGCCGATGCTCCTGCCTGCATTATTTCTTCGATCAACGCCATATCTTTGTAAAAGTGAAGGGCAATGATCGGAGTTTCAGGTTTCAGTCTTCTAACGATTTTAACGAATTCACGGCTGTCGTTTATTGCTGATGATAAATCAATGAAAATTAAATCAGCATTGAGCTCAGCCGGAGTTTTTTTATTGTGAACCCGGCAAGGGTCAATAAACGAAAAAGAACAGGCAAGTTCTTCATTCATTAACTCGCTAAATGCCTGATTTATCGACTTATTATTTCCAATGATTAGTGTTTTCATCAGATTATTCGCTGACTACAGAGTAAATCAGATACAAAGAAAAGTGAGTTGCCATCGATTTTTATAGCAAAAAATACGGATTTCTATAATCAGCAGAAAAACCTATTGGGAAAAGAAATGAAAGTGATTTCAGCGGGATTAAGACAAGTAAAAAATTATTTTTTTTTCTTGATGAGATTGTTTTCGATGGCAAATTTCACAAGTCCGGCAGTATTTCGTGATCCTGTTTTTTCGAGCAGGTTACGACGATGGGCATCCACCGTACGAACACTTATGAATAATTTTTCGGCAATCTCGTGATTTGTAAGTTCGTCAACAATCAGATTGAGAACGTCCAATTCTCTGGGAGTAAGTGGAATAGGGTCACCGATAATTTTTCCTGTTGTATTTTTTTTCTTGACCATCTCCATCATAATGACGTTTTTCACTTCTTCGCTGAAATAATTTTTCCCTTCCATTACCGTGTTGATGGCAGTGATAAGTTCTTCACGGCCCGAGCTTTTTAAAATATATCCTCCAACTCCGGCTGCCAGCATATTCTTGATATGTTCCTGCTCACTCAGCATGGTAAGCGTCAGAATTCTGACGTCGGGAAATTTTTCGGTAACCACTTTGGCACATTCAAGTCCGTTCATTACAGGCATGTTGATGTCGAGGATAACAAGATCGGGAGAGAACTTTTCTATTTTTTCGAGAGCTTCAACCCCGTTTTCTGCCTGTCCGGCAATGACAAACCTGGATTCGCCTTGCAAAAGCGAGATAATTCCGTCGCGAACGATCTGGTGATCGTCGACCAGAAGAATCCTGATGATATCATCATTTTTTTTCATTGCTTAGAGCGGAATTTGAATTGTTATTGCAGTTCCTTTGTTGGGTGCACTGTCAATTTCGAATATTCCCGACATAGCCATTACTCTGTTTTTTATGCTGATAATACCCATACCTCTCGATTCCCTGACAGTGATCTTGTAATCAAACCCTTTTCCATCGTCCTCAAAAGTATAAATAATTTCTTTTTTATGCAATAACAACTGAATAAAAATCCTGTTTGCATGGGCATGTTTGATTGCATTATTCAGTGCTTCTTGCGTGATGCGATAAAGGTTTAACTCAACATTTCGGGGCAGTCTTACCTCGTTTCTTAAATTTTCATAAAAGGTAATTTTAAACTCTGCCGATTTCTCAATCTGGCTGAAAAGTGATCTCAGTGAAGGTACAAGTCCGAAATCATCAATGGCTTTAGGCATAAGGTTAAGGGCAATATTCCGGCTTTCTTCAATTGCAGCATTCAGAAAGGTATAGCCCAATAAAAACTTTTCCTGTCGTTGCTTATCCAGATTTTCGATTGCACTTTTGATAGCACCGAAATTCAGGCTGGCAGCAGTAAGGTTTTGCCCCAGACTGTCATGTATTTCTTTGGCTACTCTTTTTCTTTCTCTGTCTTCACCTTCAATGAGCGATCGAATGACCATTTTTTCGGCTTCTCTCAAAAGGGTAATATCGTTGATGGCTGCAATAATGGCATTATTTCCTTCGTACTCAATCAGGTCTGTTTTGACTTCAGCAATGATCTTTTTTTCTCCTTTTACCAGGAGGGTAACTTCTGTTGTTTTCGAGAGTTCATTTCGGAGGAGTATCTTCAGTTCCTGCGAAGAGTATAAAGAAATATCCGGCCGTATGTCACGAATATTCATCTTAATCAGTTCCTCTCTGGGTGTTTCCAGAAGTTTCTCAGCAGCACTGTTGGCATCATAAAACTGAAAACTATCCAGATCAACAATGGCAAGAGGCACCGGATTGGTTTGAAACAGCAGGCGGTAGCGACGTTCAGAATTTTCCAGTTTTTTTTGTGCAAGTACCTGAAGAGTAATATTGTACTGGCTTCCCCATATCCTTACCAGGCGGTCTTTCTCATAAATTCCAACCAGGTTGTTGGAAATGTAAAGTTGATTGCCTTCCTTATCCACATCAAGGGAAATCTCGTTGTTAAGGCGGAACCCCGAATGAATAAATTTTTTGAGAAAAGCTATGTTATGAGGATTTTGATCTCCACCCTGCAGCCTGGCCAGTGTAAAGCCCTCCATCTGATAGGAATGTTCATATCCATACATGATTGCGAAAGAATCATTACAGGTTTTTATATACCCATGATTGAACAGGATATCAACCTGTTCATCAATTGACATCCCTGGTTCAATTGGTTTTTTGATTTCGTGCAGAAATATCCCTTCATTTGCATATTTGATGAAGCTTTTGTAAACATCAAGCCAGTATTTCAGGTCAAGCTCCAATTGTTTTTTAACAGTAATGTCCTGACTTGTTCCTATCAGCCGCACCGGTTGGTTTTGATCGTTCCAGCCTGCTACTTTGCCTTTGCTCATTATCCAACGCCATGAACCGGCTTGGTGTCTCATCCGGTATTCGATGACAAAAAATCCCGGCTTTTCTTTTAAAAACAAATCGAGGGTATTGTTCACTGCTTCCTGATCATCAGGATGTATCATTCCTAAATAATCCCCGAATGAGATCTGGTTTCCGGCTGATGTAATGCCAGCCATTTCTTTCCACTGTTCGCTAATATACACAAGTTTTAATTCCAGGTCATAATCCCACAATCCCAACTGGCCACCTTCAAGAGCTATCTCAAGCCGCTGCTTGTTTTCCAGTAATTCAATTTCATACAATTTATCCTTGGTAACATCCTTTGATGCACCGATAATTTCGGCAATATTTCCATGATTATCAAACACAACGTTCACATTATCCTGAAAATAGAATCTTTCACCTTTTTTATTTGTAAAAACGGTATTGTATTTAATGGAAGGAATTCCCTTTTTAAGATTTTCGTTTAGCATACGTTCATTATGGACATATGTTTCGTTGTCGATGAATTCTGAAAAACGTTTACCGATCATTTCTTCGGGCTGATAACCGTAAAATGAATCACTGGCTTGATTAATAAATGAAATTTTTCGGTCGGGATTCAATGTCCAGATCACGTCATGCGACAATTCAACTATCTGTTTGTAGCGCTGCTCACTGACAGACAGCTTGTGATTCAAAGCCATCACCATTTTGAATTGTCTGCGGGCTATAGTGAAGATGAGTCCGGCTGTAAGGCAAATGAAAAGCCAGCCTTTGTAGGTTTGAAAACGTGCTGCCAGAGTGGTATCGGTGATTAACTGATAAAGTATTTTATCGGAGAGCAGTATCCACAAAAAACCGAAAATGAAAAAGTAAAATGCGGTTTTAAGTGCATGGCGGTTGTATTCTTTGATCCTGAGCATGGTACCTGAAATTTTAACTGATAAAGGTCTAAACAAAACATTTACGGGAAAAGACAGGTGCTTTTCTGGCTTATTTTTTCTTTAGCATATTTTTTATTTGATTGAGCTTCATCAGCGCTTCGACCGGAGTAAGGGTATCAATGTTCGTATTCAGTATTTCATCCTTGATTTGTAAAAGAAGCGGGTCGTCAAGCTGAATGAAACTAAGCTGATAATCATTTCCGCTTTTTGCAGAAGATTTCAACTTTTGGTTAAGTTCGTCCTGGCTGTGGTTTTTTTCGAGTATTTTAAGCATTTTTTCAGCATGGTCAATTACTTCAGAGGGCATCCCGGCCATTTTGGCCACATGGATTCCAAAACTATGTTCAGTACCGCCGGGGACAAGTTTTCTGAGAAAAAGTACCTTATTGTTAATCTCTTTTACCGATACGTGATAGTTTTTTACACGACTCATCGAAGCAGCCATTTCATTAAGTTCGTGGTAATGTGTAGCGAAAAGAACTTTTGCTCTAAAAACCGGGTGTTCGTGAAGAAAGGAAGCGATTGCCCATGCTATGGAAATCCCATCATAAGTGGATGTCCCGCGTCCGATTTCATCGAGTACAATCAGACTGCGATTGGAAATATTATTGAGAATGCTGGCAGTTTCATTCATTTCGACCATGAAGGTAGACTCCCCCGATGAAATGTTATCTGAAGCACCAACCCTGGTAAATACTTTATCCACCAGTCCTATTGAAGCTTTGCCTGCCGGAACAAAACTGCCCATCTGCGCCATTAGCACGATGAGAGCAGTCTGGCGAAGCATGGCCGATTTTCCTGACATGTTAGGGCCGGTAACAATTACGATCTGCTGCTTCTTGTTATCAAGAGAAATGTCGTTGGGAATGTATGCTTCGCCGGGTGGAAGCTGTTTTTCGATCACCGGATGGCGGCCATCCTTAATATCGATCACATAAGAGTCGTTTATCTCAGGTCTGACATAACCATTGTTGAATGCAATATCCGCAAAAGAAAGCAGGCAGTCGAGCCGGGCAATCAGCAGTGCATTCAACTGAACCGGTTCAATATAATCAGCAACACTGAGCACGAGGCCGCCAAACAATTGGTTTTCAATCTCCAGAATTTTTTCTTCGGCACCAAGTATTTTTTCTTCATACTCTTTCAACTCTCCGGTCACGTATCGTTCGGAGCTGACCAAAGTTTGCCGGCGTTCCCAGTTTTCCGGTACTTTGTCCTTATGTACATTGGTAACTTCGAGATAATACCCGAAAACATTGTTAAAGCCGATTTTCAGTGAGGTTATTCCTGTTCGTTCGATTTCACGTTTTTTGATCTTTTCCAGGTAATCTTTTCCAGAATAGAGTAGCAAGCGCAATTCGTCAAGTTTTTCGGATACTCCCGACCGAAACACATGACCTTTGTTTATCATTACCGGAGGGTCTGATTCGAGTTCTTTTTCAATTTTGCTTCGTATCAATTGACAGGGATTAAGCTGATCGGCTATTTTTTTCAATGGCCCGGAAGCAGAGCTTTCGCATCCTTCCTTTATCTTTTCTATGGCATACAATCCCCGCATCAGTTGGATCATCTCCCTCGGATTTACTCTCCCAACTGCCGTTTTTGAAATCAATCTTTCGATATCGCCAATCTGTTTGATATTGTCCTTCAAAATCTCTGTCAGCTCCTGGTTATTGAGTAAATAATCCACCACATCCAGTCGTTCTTCAATATTTTGTTTGATTTTCAGTGGCATGGTAATCCATTTGCGCATCATTCGCGAACCCATCGGCGATATGGTTTTGTCCATTACTCCGATAAGTGTTGCTGAATTTTCGCTGTTGGAATTCAGCAATTCCAGATTACGGATAGTAAATTTATCAAGCCAGACATATTTATCCTCTTCGATGCGTGACAGCTTTCGAATATGAGCCAACTGGTGATGCTGCGTTTCATTAAGGTAATGAAAAGCTGCTCCGGCAGCAATTACCCCGTTGGAGAGCTCTTCCACACCAAACCCCTTCAGCGATGCTGTACCGAAATGTTTTAGCAACAGGTCTCTCGAAAAATCTTCCGTAAAGACCCAGTCATCAAATGTTGTCAGATAAAATTTCTCACCAAACTGTTCGGTAAACTGCTGCCGTTTCGATTTTTGAATAATGATCTCAACAGGTTTGAAACTTTGAATGAGTTTGTCAATGTAATCGTTATGCCCTTCAGTCAGGTAAAATTCGCCAGTGGAAATGTCAAGAAAAGATATTCCTGAATTCTTTGGGAGCAGATGAAGGCTTGCGAGGAAATTATTTTCTTTGTGATTGAGTACTTTATCATTAAACGAAATCCCGGGTGTTACGAGTTCGGTAACGCCACGTTTCACAATTTTCTTGGCCAGTTTCGGGTCTTCCAGCTGGTCGCAAATAGCTACCCGATGGCCTGCCCTTACAAGCTTTGGAAGATAGGTATCAATTGCATGATGGGGGAATCCGGCCAACTCAACATAAGAAGCAGCACCATTTGCCCGACGGGTCAGCACTATACCAAGAATGGAAGAAGTTTTGACTGCATCCTCGCCGAAAGTTTCATAGAAGTCACCTATTCTGAACAGCAACAATGCGTCAGGGTATTTGGCCTTAATGGAGACATATTGCTTCATTAAAGGAGTATCCATTGCTTCTTGTATTTTCTTTGCTGCCAATTTCTTAAAATTTGAACAAAATTAAACTAATCAGTGAAATGGAATATGCTGTCTAATGATATCAACTGTTCCATCCACTTTTAGAGTACGAGAATTTACTGTTTAAAATCCTGAAATGATTTTTCTTGGCTGCAAACAGGGGAAACGACAATCAGCCGGTTTTTTTCTTTGTTGCTCTGTTGGCCATATAAACCCCTGCAAGAATAATCACCATCCATATTGCAAAACCAGGTAAGAAAGATTCTCCGTCAATGATGCCCCACATTGTTGAAACAATTGGCATGAGATAGGTTACGCTCGACGAAAACAATGCCGATGTCCGTTTGATTAACCAAAAATTGACAATGATGGCCAGCGATGTCCCCAGCACCGCCAGAATTGTAACATATCCCAGCCCGGCCCAATTGTGTGAATCATTTTTCATTAAAGCCAGAAAATCGGTACCCGCAAGAAGAAAAATCAATGAGGGAATGCCGATAAAAACAAAAGCCACAGAAGCTATAGTCACCGGATCGAATCCTGACATGTAATTCTTGATGAAATTCATCTGAAAAGCATAACAAATGGTAGCTAGAACGATCAGCAAAGCTGGTCCGATGTTCAGAATAAAACTGCCATTCCCGGCAACTGACAGCAGACCTGCCGCTCCTATCAATCCTAAAATCACACCCAGAACATTTACAGGCCGGGTGCTTCTGCCAAAGAATAAAACACCAGCAATAAGAGTGAATAAAGGGGTAAGTGAGTTGAGAATACCGGCCATGTAACTGTCGAGCCCTGTCTGGGCTTTTGCAAAAAGAAATGCAGGAATCCCATTGCCCAGCAATCCTGCTATAATAAAAAGGTGAACATTTTTTTTGCTGATTTTTCTAATCCTCTGAATGGCCAAAGGAAGTAACACAAGAAAGGAAATCGACACCCGAAGTGCTCCTAACTGCAAACTGCTGAATGATTCCAGCCCTCTTTTGATTAAAATAAATGAACTGCCCCAGATCAACATCAGTGCAAATAACACCATCCAGTCGAGCAGCACGGGCTTATTCTCCTGTTGCATAAAATTTAAAATTCGGGCAAAAGTAATATTGTTTTGTGCAGGATAAGAACGATTTATTCGCAATCAGGAAAAGTGATGGACAACGGGCTGGTTAACCTTACCATATATGCTTTACCTGCAATCAAAGTGTCAAGAGTACTGATCCCCATTTCAGGCCAATAAACATTGCTACCGGCAATTTCGGTAATTACCTGAACTTGTGACGCTCCGTCAAAAAGTATTTCAACGGGAATATTGCAGTTGCACATGACCGGGATAATATTCCAGCCAGCCTGTAATTCAAGCACCTTCACAGAATTTTCCCAACCTGTAACTTCCAGAAGTGCCGGAGCATTGAGTTTAATCTTGTAACCTTGCTGAAAGTTCCAGTCAATGATGGTATTTATGCCTGCATCAGGAAAATAAACCCCCTCAAGATTCTGTAAAATAATCAGATTACCGGCAATGGGTTGAAGCAGGATTTCAACATCCTTGTTCTGTGGGATCAGCCATGAGGATATTCCACTCCATCCTGCCGGGATTTGAATGGTTTGGGTTAACAATGGTGGTGGCAGTAATCCAAAAAAACCCA
>RZYY01000198.1 GCA_009930115.1 Sphingobacteriia bacterium
CTGCTGAAAAACTCAATTCTTGATTAAAAGCTGATTTATCAGGCAGCAACCGGTTTTGTGTTATTGAAGGTGTCGAAAATGTTTTTATCGGATACCCTTGCTGGTTGCAGAAGAATCTTAGTCGAGAAAATCCTTTCAAATTTTTTTGCTGTACAACAATTAATGAATATAAAAAAGTAATTTACATTTGCTTGATTTATCCGTGAGTGCGCATCACTCATCAGACTTACATTTCACTATAAAACCTTCATGTTCAGTGATTTTGATGCAATTAACCCCTGAGCGTTGCTTTGACCTGAAAATCACTAATTCCTGTCAACCTGTTTCCCTGCAAATGTAACGTGTTGGTTATGAAATCTTTCGGATTTACCTGAAGGAAAAACAAGCAGTTTTACTCGTCCTTTTCTCTTATGATACTGAAAACAATCTCTCCGTCTTTCGCCATTTTGTAATGTTCACGGGCGTATTTTTCTTTAACTTCAGGGTCGTTTTTCAATTGTTCAAGGAAAAGGCTGTCTTTTTTAACTTCGCTGAGGTAAAATTCTTTCTGCGCCTGAGCATTACGAATCTCTTTGCGCAATTGCAATTGCCTGAAAAGATTATTTTGATCGAAAAACAGCATCCACACCACAAAAACCATTAACATGATCACATAACGGTTCCAGATAATTTTATAGTTGAATTTCATGATGTTATCAATCTAATAAGACGGGTGAGCAAAAGTAATGAATTTTAGAATTGATGACCCGATCAAACAAAATTATTTAATTTAGCAGCCCAATAATTTATTGAATTTGACCACGCAACACATGTTAAATCAACTTTTATTCATTTAAATCAAGCTGTTATGTATTTTAAAAAACCTACACTTTGCAGTTTCATGCTTTTCCTGGCTGCAATCTTACTTACCACACAAAACCTGGCTGCACAGCAGTTCGAGTATTCGGATTCATGGAGTGATCAGGGGATGACATTAGATGCCCAGTCCAGGTCGAATGTATCCATTAGCTATTCTATTACGGATTTTTCGATTATTGAAGAGACCATCAATGGCCGTCAGATGCAGAATATTTTGCTTCCCGGAACATTTTTACCTAACGATGAAGGAATGCCGAACCTGCCCGGTGCGAGCAGATTTATTGCAATTCCCAATGGGGCAAAAGCTGTTTTGAAAGTTACGGATTTCCGTACTGAGAAAATTCAGGATGTTGATATCGCTCCGGCCCCTCGTATTCCTCTTGAAACCGAAGACGGTCTTTACTTTGAAAAGAATGAAAAGACCTACTCAACTGATGCTTTTTATCCCGCTGAGCCGGTTACCATTTCTGAGGTAACAAACATACGCGGTGTAGATGCTGTGATGGTTGGTATTACTCCTTATCAGTATAATCCGGTTACTAAAGAACTGATCGTTTATCGTGATATCAAACTTGAGGTGAATTTTGAAGGTGGTGACGGTAATTTTGGTCGCGATCGTCTGCGCAGTCCCTGGTTCGATCCTATCCATCAGGATGTTTTCCTCAATAGTGCTTCGCTTCCCAAAATTGATTACAACAAGCGTCGCAATGACCTGATGACCTCCAAAGAAACAGGTTGTGAGTACCTTATCGTTGTTCCCAATGGTCCTGACTTTATGCAATGGGCTGATTCGATAAAAAGTTTCAGACAACAACAGGGGATTCTTACCGAAATTGTTACCCTTGCTGATATTGGAGGTACAACTCCGGCGCAACTTGAGACTTATTTCAATAATGCATACAACAACTGGGATATTCCGCCGGTTGCTGTTCTCTTGCTTGCAGATTACGGTTCGAATGCTACCAATTCCATCACCTCACCAGTTTATGACAATTATTGCGTTTCCGATAATGTTTTTGCAGATGTAAGTGGCAATCACATGCCTGATATAATATTTGCCCGAATTACTGCCAATAATGCTTCACAGCTTCAGGTGATGGTTACCAAGTTTCTGAACTACGAACGCACTCCACCTACCAATCCGGGATTCTATCATTCACCCATTACGGCTCTTGGCTGGCAAACCGAACGCTGGTTTCAGATCTGTTCAGAAACTGTAGGAGGGTTTTGGCGCAATCAGGGGAAAGATCCGGTGAGAATTAATGAAATCTATCAGGGATCGCCAAGTACAATATGGTCGTCAGCAACTAATACTTCTACTGTGGTGAATTATTTCGGTCCAAACGGAGTGGGATATATTCCTGCTACTCCCGCTGAACTTGGCGGCTGGTCAGGAGGTACTGCTGCAATGGTAAACAATGCAATCAATAACGGAGCCTTTATGCTTCAGCACCGAGATCACGGTTATGAACTTGGCTGGGGCGAGCCTGGTTACAGCAACACCAACATCAACAGCCTGACCAATACCGATCTGACTTTTGTATTTTCCATCAACTGTCTGACCGGAAAATACAATTACGGCAGTGAATGTTTTACCGAAAAATTTCACCGCCATACTTCCGGTGGAAATAATTCCGGCGCTCTTGGCCTGATCGGTGCTTCCGAAACATCCTATTCATTTGTCAATGATGCATTTGTCTGGGGAATGTTCGACAACATGTACCCTGAGTTTCTGCCCGATTACGGTATGCCGGTTGATGAGCGTGGATTACTGCCGGCATTCGGAAATGCTTCAGGTAAATATTTCCTGCAGCAAAGTTCATGGCCATACAATGTAAATAACAAACAGGTAACCTATCATTTGTTCCACCATCATGGGGATGCGTTTCTGAATGTTTACTCTGAAGTTCCCCAGCAACTTTCCGTTAATCATGAAGCTACTGTTGTTACAGGCGCTGCCGAATTTACGGTAACTGCAGATGATGGTTCTTTTATTGCGCTCACCGTTAATAATGAGATTATCGGAACAGGATACGGAACAGGTCAGCCGGTTGCTATAAGTATTATTCCTCAGCAACCTCCGGTGAATATTCTGGTTACTGTCACCAAACAAAATTATTACCGTCATTCCTCACAAGCATTGGTAATCGCTCCGGATGGCCCATACGTAGTTGTTGAATCATACGAAATTGATGATGCCAACGGGAACGGAAAAATAGAATATGGCGAAACCATCAACCTGAATATGACCCTGAAGAATGTGGGAATTGAAGTAGCTGAAAATGTCGAAGCTACCCTTGCAAGCAATGATGAGTTCGTAACAATTACAAGTGCTACATCTGCCTTTGGTAATATTGATCCCGATGCAACAATTACTGTAAATGCAGCTTTTGTTTTTGATGTCAGTCAGGACATTCCGAACAACCACAATGTGATTTTCCAAATCACCATGACTGACGGAGTGGATGCCTGGGAAAGCAGTTTTACTTTAAAAGGTTATGCTCCGGCTATCGAAATACCTTCGATCGTTGTTGATGACCCCAACGGGAACAATAACGGAAGATTAGATCCAGGTGAGAGTGCAAACCTTGTTATTTCTGTCGCCAACACAGGTGGCAGTCCGGTATGGGATTTTAGTGCTTCATTAACAGCTATAAATCCGTTTGTTACTGTAAACAGTGGGGCAACAAACTTCGAAATTTTACCCGAAGAGGGAACCATCGAAGCTGAATTTAGTGTGGCAGTCAGTCCGGCAGCTCCAATTGGTTCGATAGCTGAGATGCTCCTTGAAATCGAAAGTTCAATTTTTCAGTTTCAGGAAAACCTGAGTCTCAAGATAGGAATGGTTGTCGAAGATTTTGAAACCGGCGATTTTAGTGCCTTCGACTGGACGTTTGGCGGGAACGCACCGTGGACAATCACAAACATCAGCCCTTACGAAGGAACTTACTCAGCTAAATCCGGAACAATTTCCCATTATCAATCTTCGGTAATGCAGCTTTCGATGGAAGTTGCTGCTGATGATGAAATTTCTTTCCATTATAAAGTTTCCTCTGAATCAGGGTATGATTTTCTTAAGTTTTATATTGACAATGAAGAAATGGATTCATGGTCAGGGGCTGTGCCATGGTCAGTGGTTACTTATCCGGTTGAAGCTGGTCAGCACATGTTCAAGTGGACTTATGTCAAAGATCAGTCAGAAAGTAATGGAAGTGACTGTGGATGGGTAGATTTTATCGAATTGCCGGCACCTGTTGATGAAACCCTTGTTGCATGGGCCGGAAACGATGAAACAATTTGTGAAGGCACGGTATTTACTTCTGGTGCTTTTGCCAACAATTATGAAACCTTGTTGTGGGAAACAGCAGGTGATGGTACTTTTAGCGATATTACAATACTCAATCCTGTTTATACTCCCGGAACACAGGACTATCTGAATGGTTCTGTTTTATTGACACTGCATGCATCAGCAA
>RZYY01000199.1 GCA_009930115.1 Sphingobacteriia bacterium
AGGACTTGCAGGATGTGCAGATATTAGAGGGCGAATTGAATATAGTTACTCTACAGGTCCATTAAAATATAATAACGATTCCATTAGTACTTTAAATAATAATGGTGGTAATATAACTCTTTTTGGTGGTCTGGTAGGTAATATTCAAGCCCAGGGTGCAGGTAATGATGGTGTTGTTGTAAGTTCATATTGGGATAAGGAAACATCACATCAATCTTTATCAGCCGCAGGTACAGGGTTGAGTACAAATGATATACAAACTCAATCAAATCTTTCTGGTTTTGATTTTACTGATGTATGGAAGTTTGTTGGCAGTCAAAATGATGGTTATCCTATACTTCAAGATGTAGACTTAACCGAGTTCATTACCTGGACTGGTACTATAAATAATGCCTGGAGCACTTCAACAAACTGGAACCCTGCCGGACCTCCTGATGCTGCTGATATTGCTGTAATTCCAGCAGGATTGGAAAATTACCCAATTATTGATGGTGCAATTATTACTCCTGCAAAAGAAGTGGATGTGCAGAGTAAAGCAGGATCGGTGAGTGCTACGATTACAATTACTCCGAATGGGAGTTTTACTGTTTCAAACACATTGAGAACAGACCCTCCGGGAATTATTATAGAATCCGACAATAGTGGAACCGGATCATTAGTACATAATTCTGAAGAAGTTTATGGTACTGTTTATCGCTACATCACCGGGAGTGCTACACTCACAGCCAAGATGTATCATACCGTTTCTGTTCCCCTTACCCAGTCCTCCAATCCGCTTTCCGGATTATTCCTTGATTCTTATTTGTTTTCCTTTGATGCTTCAACACAGGACTGGGATGCTTATGGAACGCCTGTCGATACGCCACTTGATGTGGATCAGGGTTATCTCATTTACTATCCTTCAGATGACCCAAAAACTTACACTTTCACAGGAATATTGAACAATGGTACTTTTTCTGCTTCAGTTGGATATCATACAGCAAACGCATACACTGGTAATAATCTGGTACCAAATCCTTACCCGTCAGCTATTGACTGGGATGCATCATCAGGATGGACAAAGACTAACATAAATGATGCAATAAGGATTTGGAATCCTACTGTCGGTAATTATGCTGCATACGTAACAAAGGCAGGAACAAATGGGGGAACCCGCTATATTCCCACAGGTCAGGCATTTTTCGTCAGAGCCTCTGCTCCATCGCCGGCATTGCAAATGACAAACGACGTGCGTGTACATAACGATCAGGCATTTTTCAAAAACCAGATGCAGGAGGATAATCTTCTACGTATCAAAGCCTTTTACGGCAATTACAGCGACGAGATCGTGGTGAGGTTCAGGGATGGTGCCGGCATCAATTTCGACAGTGATTACGATGCGGGAAAGATGTATGGCATGGGCGGTTCGCCGCAGTTGTACAGTCTTTCGGGTGATGATCAGCAACTTTCTATCAACAGCATTGCGGCGACTTCCGAAGTAGTTTCCATTCCTGTAGGATTTGAACTCGAAACCGACGGATTGGTTACCCTTGAATTTTCGGGAGTAACATCTTTTGAACCGCAAATCCCTGTATTTCTGTGGGATCAGTTGGAAAACACCAGGACAGATTTGTCAGCAACTTCACAATATACCTTTACCCATCAGGCCGGAAATGAGCCGCTTCGTTTTGTACTGCTGCTCAACAGCGCCGTAAATGTTGAGGAATATCAGCCGGCAGATCTTCACTTGCTTTCGTGGTACGAAGGAAACCAGCTTAATGTGAAACTTCCGGATGAAGCCGGAAAAAATGCGCTGCTACAGCTTTACAGCGTGCATGGCCAGCTTATTTCAAGCCAACAGGCAACAGACGGACAGGCATCCTTTGATATGTCCCCGCTGAGCAGAGGTATTTACATCATCAAGGTAAACGTAAACGGGCACCGCCTGTCTGAAAAAATTTCCTATTAATCCAAGAAATAATCATTACAACAATACAGAAAAACATACAGAATATGAATAGAAGAATCAGCAAATTAATCGCATTTTTCGCACTGGTATTTATCTCGTTCAGCACAATGGCGCAGGAACCTCCGCCACCTCCTGACAATCCTTCCTCTTTCGGAGGAACAAACGGTCCGGTTGGAGGCGGTGCACCTGTAGGAAGCGGCCTGGTGATCCTGCTATCACTTGGTGCAGCATACGGAGGTAAGAAAATCTATGATCTTCGCAGCCAGAACCGGGAAATATAGCGCTGCGAAACACTGGTCAATGGTTTAGTCAATTCAAAAAAGACTGCTTTAAGGGTCAATGATGCGGATATTCCGTATCTAAGCGTGATGCGTGACTTTTAGGGCGGGCTTTTTTGTTTTTATCCCTCTGCTTTCACCTGAAAGCAGGTTAACATTAAACGAAAATCAAAGGAAATTGCAGGATGAAAGGATGAAGTAACGGCTATAATGAGCCATTCAGCATTTCGATGATCTGATGCAGGTTGTGTTGTTTTCCCGCTTCTCTGGTCTGAATGGCTGAACTGGTGAAGTAGCTGTGATTGGAAAGAAAAGAAATCTGGAGCTGGTACCATTCTTTCAGTGTGGTGAGTTTGATGTTGTGTATATCCCACTCATATTTCAACCGGTGCGAAATCATGAAGAAGTCTTTTCGTCCAAGGTAATCCAGGTCGGCATCGCAGATGATTTTCTCCATTTTAAGTGTAGCACTTTGAGGGAGTTTGGTGGTCATAATCATTTTCTTAATCACCTTGATATCTTCCTGTTTATAGCCATATTGAGGCAGCAGCAGGTCAGCCATTTCGCACGAAACTTCCTCGTGGCCGTTATAGGTTTTGAGCATGCCCGAATCATGAAATACGCAGGCAGTTTTGATAAGTATCTGCTCGTGTGCATCTGTATTTTCTGATTCCATAAGTTGCTGGGCCGACTGCAGTACATCAAGTGTATGGCTCAGGTCATGGTAATAAAGGTTGTTGCTTAACTCCCGGCTCAGTTTATCGAGCATCAATTTTTTGACTCCCTCGTAATCCATCAGTTGATCTTCTTTAACTAAATATTTGGCGTTTAAATCAAAGTTCAAAGTAGTAAAAAAGCCGGAATACTAATCCGGCTCTTTTTGTTCGAAACAAAAAAATGTTAATAGGCAACGATTTTCTGCCAGTTGAGTTTTCTTGGGTTAATGCACATTACCGGAATCTGTGAGCCGTTAAAGATGATCTGCTCATCCCATGATCCGAGGATAAAACGTTTGAAGCTTTGGTCAGGATCAGTCATAATCATGATCAGGTCGGCATTGAGTGCAGTAGCATGGTCGATAACCTGTTTGGCAAAGTTGGTATTTTTTTCAGCTACTGTAATGCTGAATTTCACCTGATTGGAAGCGAAATAATCGGTAATTTGTTTGGTTGCTTCTGATATTGATTCGCCATTCATCTGGTAAATTACGATTTCGGAATTAAACTGTTTGGCAATGTGGACTGCCCATTTGGTTTTCTCCCAGGGACCGGCATCGCTGGTGATTGGCAGCACGATATGGCGATAGCCTTTGTTGAACGAACGTTTTTGAACTACGATAACCGGAGCAGGTGAGCTGGTAACTACTTTGAGGGCATAACTGCCGGTCAGGTGCTGAATACCAATTTTACCATGTGTTCCCAGGTAGAGCAGGTTGGCACCTGTTTCTTTTGCCACATCACTGATGGTGGTAAAGATTGTACCTTCGCGGGCGATGCCTTCGGCTTCGATACCAAAGTTGTTTTTGATTTCACTGGCAATATTGTCCAGTTTTTGTTTTATGGCTGTGTCGTCCAGGCTTTCTTTTTTAAGCTGACTTTTTGTTGCGCTGTCAATTACATGAAGCACCATAACTTTGTAACCTAAAAACTTTGCTGCTTCGCAGGCCTGGTTAATGGCATTGTCGCCCACTGGTGTAAAGTCAGTAGGAACCAACACAATATTGTTCATATTTTCAGTCATGATTGATTATTTTATTAAATGAACACTCGTTTGAAGTGGTACAAAAATAGATTTTTTTTCGATGGTAAACTTTTCTTGAAAGGTTTTTTACAAAAAACGTTCATTCTGAAATATTTTTTCCTGCGTTTACAGGTCGGCTGCCAACAGCTCTTTATCTTTACGGGTATTGATTTCGTCCGAAACTTTATAATAGAGGTTTTTAACGATTCCGGCTACCGGTGCATTCATATTATTCAACAGAATAATGGTTATTTCATCTTCGATGTATCTTGACATGCTGCTGGTGAAACCATTCCACAAACCATTGTGATAGATCACCTGCCTGTCGTTTTCGGTAGTAAAGCGCCATCCCATTCCATAATTG
>RZYY01000200.1 GCA_009930115.1 Sphingobacteriia bacterium
CCGCCGCGTATGGTGATGTGGCTGTGCGAACTGCGCCGGTTCGGCTTATCGACTATATCATAACGACCTGCAATCTTGAAATAAATCAGAATAGCAGCGATGAGTAACAGCGAAATAAAAAGGTACAACAGCATGATTTGGTCAGGAAATTAATTCATCAACCCATGATTTTTCCAGAAAAATGTTCCGGTGCATAACCATCATATCTTTCATTTTTCCGGGACAGGGATCGTTGGTAACAAGTATTTTGTGCTTCACGGTGTATTCCTCAGCAAAGGTCTTTAACCCCACAAGATGCACGTTTTGCGCCATTGTCGCTGCTTTCACTTCCACAGCAATCTAATGATCTCCGGGCACATAATCAACTTCAATCCCCGATGCCGTTCGCCAGTAATGAACCGGGTAACGAATATCACTATAGCTGCTGTTTGCAAATAGCACCTGTTTTGAAGATGCCAATACCATGCAATCTTAAAGTTGCCTTTTTGAAATACAAGCAAAATTAAAATTCAGTTTAGTTATCTTATTGATTTTTATGCTCTTAATGATATGATCAGTTTTTCAGAATAATTTGAATGAATCTGTCAAAACCAACCAGAGAAGCTTCTCAAGGTTTCCATCATTCCATTTGTAGCCGAAACCGGCATCTTATCAATTTTCAAAACCGATTTGATTTTTTCATTGGATACCACATAAGATTCCGTAAGTTTCTTGAGCCGTTCCGAATTCAAGGGCAATCGCAAAACGTCGCCCGTTTTGGCCAAAAAAGTAATCATCCCTTTTGGCAGGTTCCATATTCCCGGTCTTTTTCCCAAAGACTCAGCAATCAATTTAACCAGCTCGTTTGTTGAGAGTGGTTCATCATCGGCAATCTGGTAAATTCCGGACAGGATCGGCTCTTCAATCAACCTCCGCATTACATTGTTTACATTACCGATCGAGGCAAACGAACGTTGGTTTTCAAAAGCGCCCAGCGGCCAGGGGATTCCCTTTTGAACAAATTTGTAAAGCAAATTCAGGTTTCCTTTGTTTCCCGGTCCATGGATCATGCAGGGACGCAGGATATACACCGATTTGTTACCAGGAACAGTTTTAGACAGGATGTACTCTTCCGCTGCCAGTTTTGATTTTCCATAAGCAGTCTTAGGATCGGGTACCACCTCCTCGGTAAGCACCTCGCTATCAATACTATCAGCCACTGCTTTCACTGAACTAAAAAAGATGAATCTGGTTGCAGATGATTTTTGGAAATGGTCAAATATTTTTTTGGTTAATCCCAGATTCACATCAAAGTATTCCTTTTCTTCTGTCGTATCAGAAGTATCATGCGCTTTCCCTGCCAGATGAATGATGACATCCACTTCCGGGAGAAGATGGAACTGATCCCATCCAAATACCGCTTTCTCAGGAAATTTCCCGGATTTTACTATGTCCATTCCGTAAAGCTCAAAATCCTTATGGAATGCATCATACAGGTTTGAAGCAACAAAACCGGAGGAGCCGGTGAGGAGGAGTTTTGTCATTGCCTGGGGTTATGTCTGGTTTTAGTCATTTGTTGCTTTTCCCTTTTTTGGAGCACGTTTTTTCACTAGTAATCCTGCATCCTAGAGTTTTTTCCCCAGCACGTCATCTTTGGCCACCGATGATAAGTCTTTTCCCAATCCCAAAGTATGCAACACCTGGGCATAAATTCCCAATGAAACACCGGGCTGCCCTTTTTACACCGCATTGAGCGTTGAGCGGGAAATACCGGCGCGCTCACTCGCCTGCATGGTAGAGAGCCTCCGGCGTAATCTTGCCAGTTTAATGTTTTCGCCCAGTGTTGCAAGGATTTGTTCAGTTTTTGGTAACGAAACCATTTGATCTAAAATTAAAATATCTGCTATTCCGGACAAAAGTAGATTATTTGTAAGTGATAACAGACATTATGTTGTTTTTGAACAAAGAAATCTTCAACCACCGCTCAAACCTGCCTCGACCTCAAGTATTATTTCTGTGGCTTTCTTCACTGGAATTCCTGCTTTACGAGCCACTTCCAGACAGTCATATATAGTTGGGTTTCCCTCTCCATTTACTGAAGTTGTATGCTGGCCGCCAATGCCATCCGAAGGTAGAAGGTCATAAGCCGGTGAGAGCTTCCATTTTCTATTTTGATAAATGAAAGCGAAATTCTTCGCATGGTCATCTTTATTGCCGATCAATACATTGAAAACCATCAACCTGAACATTTTCGCAACTTCAATAAAGTCATGAGTTAAAGCCATTGTAGCTTTCAACAGTTCGGTGTAATCCAATGAAGGCAATCGGTGACTTGCATACAACAGCCCTGAAGCAGAATGTACATGAAAACGACTTCCTTTAACAATATCAAACCGACGTACACCAAACCATTTATCCTGATACAATTTGACATCAGGCATTTCAATTCCACATTTCCTGGCCAGGTTAGCATAGTGATACTCAATTTTTCCTACGTGATCAGGGTCAAGTGTGGATTTAAATTTAACCAACCATTCTTCATCATCAATTTTTACCAGCACTTTCGGGCGCGCTCCGATGGATGATCCTGCAGTCTTCATCATTTGATCCAATGAATCTACATTTTCATCCTGGAGGATTTTCTCTACTTCTTTAGCATAAAAATCAATCGGTAGCTGGTCAAATTCTTTAAAAGCATTTTTATCAGGCTTGTAAGTCAAAGCTCCCATGCCGGTGCTTCCAACTAAAGACAGGCGATCCAGAACAGTGATTGAGTTAGATTGGATGCCTTGTTTGCGCAACCATCGGTCGGTGAGCAATTTGCCCCATCCATCAGGCAGGCTGTCGTTGAAAACACCAAACAAGCCATCAAAAGGATGTGGCCTAGCTTTTTGAATGCCGAGCTTTAAAGGCAGGTAAAAGGGTGATATGGAAAAGCCCGTCAGTATCCATTCAGGGTCATACTCAAACACACAACAATGATCGGGAGCTAAAACCAGCCTTCCAACCCGGTTTTGAGAATAAAAAACCTCAATCTGTTCAACGGGTTTAAACACTACTCCTCCCCCTTTTCCTCGTTTTTGCAGCCTTTGCCTTTAACACCTCTTCGATACTGTTGAAATGCCGGTTTGCGAATAATTCGGCAAATTCTGCAGTGCAATCCAGCGCCACTGCCAGCAGCAACAGGTTCTTCAGCGAAATCTCATAATGCTGCTCAAAGCGTTTCAGACTTCCCAGGCTCACACCTGATCTGTTGGCCAGAGCATCCTGCGTCAGGTTGTGTTCGAGCCGCCGCTGCTGCAACCGCGTTGCGATACCCTGCGCAATGGCAAAAGGATTATATGCATCCAGTTGATAATCGTTATCTGATAAAATATTAGTCATTAAATGAATAACTAAAGATAGGGGATAATATTTTATTCCTTATCTTTTTGAATTATCTCAAGTACAGCAGCCTCAAGCTTCAATTTGATATCCTTTCATTTAAGATCAGGAGTTCCAAAGTGGCTGGGTCAATTGTGCCTTTGTGTAACATTTGAATTTTTCTAATGGGGTTTTGAACAGTTTTGAGACAAAATTCAACGTTTTAGGATCGAGGTAATTCACCTTGCAAAGCGTGTCAACAATTTGTTTTTCACCATAAAAATCAATCAGCATCCTGATCTCTTCAAGATTTCCAAGGCTGAAAACCCGTTCGATGATCAGCCTTTTTGATTTTTGTGCGTCCAGGTTGCCGGCATTCACATCCCAGAAATAAGTCGGATTAAGGGATTTAACTATGTCGGGTTGGGTTTTCATTTTGTGCCAGATTAGAGAAATCTTTTTCTCTCATAAAGGTATGCTTTGTTCTGTTATCTGCTGGAGAAAATCTTCCTGATTTTCATTTCTTTTATCGAAAACCACATCAATTTTTTGATCTCCTATTTCAAGTTTTAAATCAACAAGGAACAACAGCCTGGCTTTGTAAGTCATTACCGCCTCATCTGCTTTGATCAAAAGATCAATATCTCCTCCTTTTCGCCGATCATCGTTTCTGGAACCAAATAGAGACACCTGAACCTTTTCGCCGAAATGTTTCTTTGCCGCACGGAGTACTGCAATATGTTCTGTTTCTGTGAGGCGCATGATGATAATTAAGTTGGGTTATCTAATTTTAAATCACAAAGATAAGTCTTTTGGTTGATACTTACTGGTAAAACCTGTAATACCTGGTTTCTTCGCGCAAGATAGGTAAAAATCCTTTCGCTAATCTGGATTTGCTGCTTATTGTCTATGCTCAGACACTGCATTCAAAAAATCTACTGCCAGCTTTTTGTAATCCCTGTTTTTGAT
>RZYY01000201.1 GCA_009930115.1 Sphingobacteriia bacterium
TCAAAAAACCTGACATCAACCATAGAGACAAAGCTGAATTACCTAAACAATCTGATTGCCGATCTTAATACCCTTTCGAGATTTCCCTTAACTGCAAAATTCAAAGACCAGGCATCCAAAGGGAAATTGGCACTGAGTGAGGGGAAAGCAGCTTATGACCACAATATGCTGATCGAAGCAGAACAAAAAATCACCAAAGCCGAGAAACTTCTTGTAGATGTTCATGCATCAGCTTTTAAAAACATCAGAGCATATTTCAGCAATTTTGAAAAATGGAAAAATTGGAAAGAAGAAACCATTAAAAATTCACGTCATAACAGAAGCATTGCATTAATAATTGACAAATTTGCAGGAAAATGCTATGTCTTCAGGAATGGAAAACAAATCCATGAATTTGATGCAGAACTTGGGAAAAACTGGATTGGTGACAAACGAAAGAAAGGTGATCGTGCAACCCCTGAAGGTCAATATAAAATAACTAAAAAGAAAGAAAATGGCAGAACAAAATACCATAAAGCAATGCTAATCAATTATCCCAATGAAGACGATCAAAAACGTTTCAAATCTGAGCTGACAAACGGAACGCTTCCACGAAATGCAAAAATCGGCGGCATGATCGAAATTCATGGTCACGGTGGTAAGGGAACTGACTGGACCGACGGTTGCGTGGCACTTACTGACAAAGATATAGACAAATTGTTTGGTATGGTAAAAACAGGTACACCTGTTACAATTATTGGTTCGTCAATTAATCTGGATGATATTATCAAAAACCAGTAAAATCAATGAAAAGTTTCGTTTTGAGACCAACCTTCGTATCGGATTTGCCTTTTAATATCAAGAATCTAACCAGCAAATTCATCCTGCGGATCAGGAAATTTTTTATGATTCCTTTATTAAAAAAAATTTTCAGTTTTTTTTCATTCACACTGATTTTTTTGGGTCTTTTCATTTTGGCAGGATGGGTACTGGTTTTTGGTATTCCTGTTACCACGAATCTTTTTTTCAATTCCAATGCGCAAATTACAGTTTCAGACTCAACTCTTATAGCAGATAGTTTTTACAAAAAAACATTGTTAAAAGCTAATAAAGAATTTAAAAAGCTGGAAGCTACCTATTCTTCACTAACCCCAAATCAGGCTTACATGGTGATAAACACAACAAAGAATCATTTTTTTCTTTATGGAAAAAAGAAATTAATAAGCGAAGGCTTTTGCAGCTCTGGCAGTTACATTCAGTTAAAATCCAATGATGACCGTGAATGGATATTTAAAACCCCAAAAGGTGTGAGAACGGTAACAGGCAAAACAACAGCTCCCGTATGGCGAAAACCTGACTGGGCATTTATTGAGGAAGGGCTGCCTGTACCCCCACCCGATCATCAATCCAGGTTCGAAAGAGGAGTGCTGGGGGATTATGCCATCAGCCTGGGCGATGGATATTTAATTCATGGAACCCTTTATAAACGTCAGCTTGGAATGCCTGTTACTCACGGATGCGTAAGGCTGGGAGATGATGACCTCGAAATGGTCTACAAAACTTTATCAATTGGATCAAAAGTATTTATCTACTGATGGAAAAAGAAAACAAATCGGAGCAATCTGTGAAACCTGAGAAAAAAAATATCCTCCCCAAAGTCTTGATTGGTATTACAATAATCCTGATTATTATCATCTCCGGTACCATAATCATATCAGGAATATCAGCAAGAAAGTGGGTTTCTGGTTTTAACCAAAAGTATTATAATGACACCTTGGAACTAAAATTACCTCCACCGAAAATTATGTCAGACTCGGCTTTTATCCGTATTCAAAAAAGTATTGCTTATACAAAATCGCGTCTTGAACTTACCAGGGTTAAACCGGCAGGGTTAAGTATGGATTTGAAAGACAGTATTGTGAGTATTGAAATTAATGGAGTTACCGTACATTCGTCCAAAATCAGTAAAATTATAATTCCCCGCACTTTAAGGTCTGTTCAGCCTTACTTTCTCTCACTTGAACTCTCAAAACCACTTCAAATAGCCCATTCTTTTTCTACCATTGCTAAAGAACCTATTATTGTCAAAACAGCACCTAAAGATTCGACTGAAGTTGGTCAGGCACATGTTCCGGATACATCCAACAATATGCCGGTATATTTTCAGCTTGCTTTCACAAATGGATTCAGGTTATCAGTGTTTCAGGAAGATTCTTCACATGAATCATTTCCCATCAGCCGGATGATGTTTTCAACCAGAATAGCCTTTAAGGAATTGTACGCTCAGTTGAAAAATCTTATTAAGTTTAAAATACCTGATTATCAGCCGGAAATAGTAATCTCCCTGCCGGCTTCCGAAGCTAAAACAATATACAGGGCTATTCCGGAAAATGGTTTTATAGCATTTAAACTATTTTGAAAAATTCGAATTTCTGAAAGCACATTTTTTTCGCTTGGTCAAAACAAATTGGATTACCAAAGGAAATACCGAGTAAGCCAGAGTTTGGATTATAACCAACAAAAACAAACTTGTGAAAAAAAATCCTATTCTGAATCTGAACATGTGCAATAAAAAACTGCGAAAGCCCTTTTAGCTTCCACCTCCTTCAGTTATTGGAACTTCCGGTGGTGCAGGAGCTTGTTCTTCATCGTCAGAATCGGCCTGAAATCTGAATCCAAGACGTTTTCCCGTCCTGATTTTCATATTGTCCAGTGTTGTCTGAATTTCATAAACGCTCAGGACTTTAACCTGCTCATAAGGCGGAGTTAAAAGGTCAAAATTCAATGTGTAGGTAATTGCTGACTGGATGATGGATTTTGCAGCATTTTCGTCAATCAGAGCTACATCGAAACTACGATAAAGCAGGCCAATTTCCCGTTTACCTTCAATAAAATAATGATTTTCTTTATTAATGAAAACCCTTCCGATCAGATAGCCAATATCGTTAATACGCTTGTACTTGAATGAATCTCCAAGAAAATTGTAAATGTTGATAATCCCGCAATATGATCGTTCAACATCATCAGTGATGTAAGGTAAACGCATCAGTTCATGGAAACGGGGAAATTCAAACACGTTGGTATGCATCATAAAAATGAGAATATCACCACCAAATTTCAGTTCAATTTCAAACTCACCACGATTTTTATACTCAAAAGGGATGTATCTTTCTCCTGAAATCCCGTGATCCTGGTATTCCTTCACGAGTTTTTTGATGACCTTTTTAAATTGATTGAAAGTTTCGTAAGTGTTGTAATAAACATGTTGTTTCAAAGATCCTTTTTGTATGATTGCATCAAAAAGTTTTCGGGTATCACTGTTTTGTTCCATGATATATAAAATATTCAATAATTATTCAAAGGTCAAAGTTAGCATAAAAACTTTGGATTTCAGGCTTTCGATTCCTTCGGTGTACAAATTGTTTTCTCTGAGCAACATATCACGCATTCCGTAAGACATGGAAGTTTCGATTCCAAACTTAAACCAGTTCATGTAAAAATCCAAACCGGCACCAATAACATAATTGCTGTCCGTACGAAAAAGTTTCGGTTCATAATTATTTTCTTCCGTTTTATTGGCTTGTGAAGCAAGGTCAATGGTGTATTTGAATCCGCTGTAAATATACGCGCGCATGTTGTGAAGGCGTTTCGACTTGTATTTGAAGTAAACCGGAAATTCTACAAAGGTAGAATTGACTTTTTGTGTTAACACTCGGGGTATTATTGTATCTTTTGAGTTGTTGTTTTTTTTGTACAGGCGGGTATCGAAACGAAGATTCCGGCTGCCAAAAGCCAGGCTTGGGATAACACGAAGATTGAAATACTCCCCTATTCTTTTGTCACCAACAATTCCAACAGTAAAACCCAAATGTGGAATAGCTTCGACACCATAAACTGATGCAGAATCCACATCAGACACTCCGAGATCAAATTGGGGTAACTGAGCTCCCTTGAAGTACAATTGATGAATATCTTCCCTTGTTTTCACGACAAATCCCATCTGATTGGCAGCAAGGATAAATCCAAAGTGAAGCGGATCGTAGTCGTAAAGTTTTAAATTGGGAACTTTGTTTAGCTGTGTAAAAGCAGGGATACTAAACAAAAGAAAAAGAAAAAAGATACCCGCAGATCTCAAAATCCTTGTTTTTCTCAAAAGAAGACGGTTTAAATTTCCTGAAATAACGACTGTCAGAAGCTTTTATTTTTATAAAGAGAATCAGAGTTTTCGACTGAGCATCTCCATCATTAGTTTTGTTCTGTCAACAGGCACTACTCCCACACTTTCGCACACCTGCCCGCCAGCCAGGTTGCT
>RZYY01000053.1 GCA_009930115.1 Sphingobacteriia bacterium
TTTCGCTTATGGAGAATTATATCCGGGGAGTTTACGACAACAGTGTTTATTACGAAAGCGAATCATTAAGTATTCATCAGCTTTTCGACGAGTATGTAATGACTTCTTTACGCACTATGTGGGGCTGCGATCTGTCTGTAGTGAAAAAAAAATTCGGGGACATGTATTACAATCATCTCATGCAAGGCATTACAAAATGGATAGAAAAAGACCTGCTGATCATGGATAAGGGGAAAATCATTCTCACTGATAAAGGTAAACTTTTCGCTGACGGAATTGCATCCGACCTGTTTTTATAAATCAATTTAAATTCTTTCATTACCTGGTCATAGCAGTTTCCTGTTTTTTATTTTGAAGCCATAAATTTTCTCATCATTTTGTTTGATTATTATTAAATTTCGCTAAACAAATTCTTTTACTGGTTGTTATAAAAAGGAATTTTTCATTTAAACCTATAATCAGTAAAACATTATGGCTTGGTATTTTGCAATTTTGATTGTCCTTGGCTCCTTTTTGATGATGGAGTTTGTGGCCTGGTTGACACATAAATATGTTATGCATGGATTCTTATGGATTTTACACCGGGATCATCATGAGCGTGATGGGCGTAAATATGAGTGGAACGACCTTTTTGCCCTGATGTTTGCCATACCGAGTATCCTGCTTATTTATTTTGGTTTCTCCGGCTTCGATTATCGTTTCTGGATAGGAATAGGTATCTTTTTCTACGGTTTGGCCTATTTTCTTTTTCATGATGTGTATGTGCACCACCGGTTGAATTTTCTGTCAGAATTGCACAATCGCTATCTTGATGCTACTGTAAAAGCCCACCTTGATCATCACGGTCCAAAATTTTACGGGAATTACGGTTTTTTAGTTGCACCATTTAAGTATTATGCTGAAGTATATTCAGCCGGAAAGCATAAAAAAGAAAAGCACAAATGATTGAGAAATTTACAGTTTTCTGGTTTCGACGTGATCTGCGATTAAATGACAATTCTGGTCTTTATCACGCATTGGAAACAGGTGAAAACGTACTTCCCCTTTTCATTTTTGATGAAGAAATTCTAAAACCACTGGCGGATAAAAATGATCGGCGACTCGCCTTTATTGCCGACCAGTTGAAAAACATTAAATCAATACTTGAGCAGCATGGATCATCCCTGTTGGTGAGATATGGAAAACCGTTGGAAGTCTTTAAGTTACTGGCACGGGAATATAGTCTGAATGAGATTTACACCAATCATGACTATGAACCTTATGCCCGACTGCGTGATGAGAATGTGGGCAAATGGCTCAAATCACAAAATATAGGTTTCAAAACATTTAAAGATCAGGTTATCTTCGAAAAGGATGAAGTGTTGAAAGATGACGGAAATCCTTACACAGTTTATACTCCGTACATGAAACGCTGGAAGGCGCTGTTTTCAAATACAATACTCCGAAACTTTCCTTCCGAAAAACTGCTTGATCGTTGTGTGAAAATGCCGCCTCAACCTGATATTGATTTAGAAAAAGCCGGTTTTAATTATTTGAAAACTGATTATCCTGCAGCAGTTGTTGATGTGGAAATTATTCGAAATTATGACAAAACCCGTGATATACCTTTCATTGAAGGGACTTCTAAACTAAGTGTTCATCTTCGCTTTGGCACTATCAGCATACGTGAACTGGTTCGTATTGCCCTGGCAAACAATCCGGTTTTTCTCAATGAATTGATCTGGAGAGAATTTTACATGATGATTCTGTGGCATTACCCACATGTAGTTACAGGTTCTTTCAGGCCACAATATGACAATGTGCAGTGGATCAATGATGAAAAGCAGTTCATTGCCTGGTGCGAAGGCCGTACTGGATTTCCGATCGTGGATGCAGGAATGAGGCAACTCAATGCTACCGGTTACATGCACAACCGCGTCAGAATGATTACAGCAAGTTTTCTTACCAAGCATCTTTTGATTGACTGGCGATGGGGTGAAGCTTATTTTGCTGAAAAACTGCTTGACTTTGAGTTATCATCAAACAATGGCGGATGGCAGTGGGCAGCAGGCAGTGGTTGTGATGCTGCACCTTACTTCAGGGTATTTAATCCCGGCTTGCAAACCCGTAAGTTCGATCCGGAATTAAAGTACATAAAAAAATGGTTGCCCGAATATGGAAAGAGTATCTACCCCGAGCCAATTGTGGATCATCGATTTGCCCGCGAAAGAGTGCTTACTGCCTATAAAAAAGCACTTGCCTTAATGAAATAAAAATTCGTAGAAGAATAACTGTTCTATTCCTTTAAATTATCATTATTAGCCAAAAAAATATTTTGAACATTAATCATTAATTTCATGAAAATTGTTGTCGGATCAACCATTCCATCGTTTGAATTGCCTGATCAGTATGGAAATTTGGTCAATATTGCGGATTATATCGGGAAAAATAATCTTGTAATTTATTTTTACCCAAAGGATGATACTCCGGGTTGCACGGCTGAAGCATGCAGTTTTAGGGATCAATTTGAGGTTTTCAGGGATTCTGGGGCTGAAGTTTTTGGCATAAGCTCCGACAGCATTGAGAAGCACAGGAATTTTGCAGAAAAACACCATCTTCCCTTCAAATTATTAAGTGATGTGAATAAAAAAGTTCGGAAGCTCTTTGGAGTTCCGTCAGACTTTTTAGGCCTCTTGCCCGGCAGGGTAACTTACATTATTGATAAATCCGGTGTGGTCCGGTATGTGTTTAATTCACAGTTTAATGCTGAAAAGCATGTGGTTGAAGCGCTGGAAATGATAAAAAACCTGAAATAAGTTATTATGAAGATTGTGATTATCGGAGCTACAGGGCTTATCGGTCAGCAACTTGTTGATTCTTTGAATGATTCAGGACATTTGGTTACGATAGTTTCGCGAAACAACAATAAAGCTGCAAAGATTTTTCCGTCACATTCTGGTTTTGCTTCCTGGAATGGGAGAAATCCAAATGCACTAGTTGGTTTGGTAAACGGTTCGGATGCAGTTATCAACCTGGCTGGTGAGAATATTGCCGGCGGACGTTGGACTAAAAGTCGTAAACAGCTGATTCTTGACAGCAGGATACGATCAGTTAAAGCAGTAACTGAAGCAATAAATCAAGCTGAAAATAAGCCAAAAGTGCTTGTTCAGGCCAGCGCAATTGGTTATTATGGAACCCATCCCGAAGTGACTTTTACCGAAGATTCGGGTTCGGGAAATGGTTTTTTGTCAGAAGTTACACAACATTGGGAAAATGCTCTGAGGGGTCTCAGCAGTGAGATCAGGCTTATAATCATCCGGACTGGCGTGGTACTTAGTGAAAAAGGCGGTGCTTTAAAGAAAATGCAAACACCGTTTAAGCTGGGTATTGGAGGTACGGTTGGTTCAGGCAGACAATGGCTTTCCTGGATACATCTTGAAGACGAAGTACGTGCAATTACTTATCTTATTAATAAAGAGGGAGCTTCTGGAATTTACAATCTCACAGCTCCTCAACCGGTAACCATGAAAGAATTTGCAAAGACACTTGCAACGATACTTCAGCGATGGTCATGGTTTAAAGTGCCTTCGTTTGCCGTTAGGATGTTATTTGGCCAAATGGGCCATGAGACAATACTCCGGGGTCAAAGAGTGATGCCTGCGAGATTATTGGCAGAAGGTTTTGTTTTTCGTTTTAGCAATCTTCAGGATGCGTTGAAGGATATTTACAGGAAAAATTAGTCTGGATCGCCGGTGGCAATTGGGTCAATTCTTATTCCGTCGTAGCTTATTTCTTTCCCACGTTCATAAATGATGGTAATAAGCAAAGTGCCGTCGTAGTTAAAACTCTGGGCTTCCCCTTCACGAATCCCGGATTCATAGCTGATCTTATCTTTTACATTTCCGTTATCCCAATAGAAAGTATGTGTTCCGTGGGGTTTACCATCAATAAATTCTCCTTCAAATTTAAGAGAGCCATTCTCGTAAAAGTGTTTCCATATGCCATGTCTAAGCCCATAGGAATACCCTCCTTCCTCACTGTAATTTCCAAGATTATATTTCCACTGGCCTTCCTCTTCTCCATTTATGTAATCACCTTGAGCAAGTATGTCACCTTCTTCGGTGTATTCAGTCATCATACCGTCGGCCTTACCTTTGATGTAATTTTCCTCGCGTAAAAGATTTCCTGATGGATAGTACCATAACCATTTCCCAACAGGCCGTCCGTGTTGGTCAAATTCTCCGGTTTGTTCGATATTTCCGTTTCTGTGATAAAACTTCCATTTTCCGGATTTCTCTCCGTTTTTGTAAGCACCCTCGGCTCGAAGTTCACCGGTAGAATAAAAATCTTTCCACGGGCCGTTTCTTGCTCCGTTCTGTCCGGTGATGCCTTCGGCAATACGTTTGCCATTTTCGTAAACAGCACCGGTTACAATTTCTCCTTCCTGGGAATATTCACGTCTTATACCATGAGGGATGCCATTTTTGAAAGTCTGAAAAATCATCACTTTACCGTCGGGATAGTAATCTCTGACGACCTCTAATTTAGCCAGTTCACTTACTTCTTCCTGTTTTTCCCCGTCAAGCCATTTTGATGCGGCAATTAATTTTCCATTTTGGTCATATTCTTTAAAATAACCGTTTTCACGATCATTCAGAAATCTGCCTTCGAGTCTTACGAGACCATTATCATGGAAAAATTTCCAGTTGCCCTGTTTGCGGTTTTGTGAATCTAAACGGTTAATGCGTTCACGACTTACCAGAAATCCTTTCCGGTAAGTGGCAAGAAGCACAACCCGGCCATCTTCGGCATATTCCTTAGCCAGTCCGTCTTCCAGTCCGTCAACAAAACTGATGGTTTTAAAAATTCTGTAGTCGGGATAATAATAAGTTGTCAATCCCTGCTTTACATCCGAAACGAAGTTTTCTTCAATTATTTCGCCCTCACGGTAAGTAATACGGTGACCATTTTTCAGCCCTTGCCTGTAGTTTACTTCCAATACAAGATTTCCGGTTTCGTCGTAGAATTTCCACGTACTGTCGAGCAAAAAGTCCACTCTGTTGCCTTCACTTTTAAGGATGCCGTTTTCGTAAAATGTTTTCCAATACCCGTCGGGTTTACCATTGCGCATTGTTCCTTCACTTGATCTGGCTCCGCCGGGGTAATAAAAAATATTGTATCCGTCGGGGTTAATTTCATTTTGGGCAAAAGTCACGGATGACCATGCAATAAGGAAAATCTGGGTGAAAACAATTAATGTTCGTTTTAACATAGCTGCTGATAACTGGCAGTTAAACGGAATTCAGGAAGTTATATTTTTCCGGGTTGACTCCTGTTGATGATGCTGAAATTACTTTCGGTCAATTTCTTCGAGCAACACGTGCACTGCTTTTTCAAGTTGCTGGTCAATTCCCTCAACCACTTTTTCATAGTCATTTGGCTGTCTGAAATCCGGTTCGAGTTGCTGATTTTCGAGATAATTACCATTGAGGTCTTTAATTCCAACCTGAGGTATTCCAAAAACAAGTGTAGGATCAAGCAGGGTTTCCCACCAGACTGCCGTGGCAGTTCCGGGAACTGGCATCCCTACAGTTTTTCCTATCTTCAGGGCTTTGTAAGTGTAAGGAAAAAAATGAGCGTCAGAGTAGTTTCCCTCACCCATGATGACCACCGAAGGTTTTGTCCATTGGTTCATGGGTTCAAAACCAAAGTAGTTTCCATTAGGCCACATTTCCACATATTTTTCACCGCTGAGCAGCACAGCAAGGTCGTTATGCAACCAGCCGCCACCATTGAATCTTGTATCAACGATTACTGCCTCTTTATCGTGGTTTCGGCCGAGGATTTCAGAATAAACTTCTCTGAAGCTTTGACTATCCATGCTTCTGACATGTACATAACCTACCCGGCCGTTCGATAATGTTTCGGTTTTTGCACGCATTAGTTTTACCCATCGTTCGTACAACAGTTGATTATGTTGTCCAAGGTCAATAGGTTTGATAATTTCTTCCCAGCGTTGTCCGCTAACCGGATCTGATACAGTTAGTCTTGCCGGTTTTCCCCCAAGGTGATTCAGCAAGCTGAAGGGACTTTCACCTGCAACGATGTTAATTCCGTTGATCTGTTCGATTATATTGCCCGGTACTATTTTAGTAGTTGCATTGTCCAATGGTCCTCTGGCCAGTATTTCAGCTATTCTTATGCCATCACCATTATAGTTCCAGTCGAACAAAACACCAAGGCTTGCCGTGTTATCCCCGTTTTCGTCACGATGGCGGTAGCCTGAACCGGTATGAGAAGCATTAAGCTCGCCAAGCATCTCGCTCAGCATCTCGCTGAAATCAAAATTATTGTTGATATGAGGAAGGAATTTCTGGTATTCTTTTTTGTAAAAAGCCCAATCAACACCGTGCAATGCTGGGTCATAGAATTTTTTTCCGGCCTGACGCCATGCGTGTTCAAACATGTAAGCACGTTCGGAGGGCAAGTCAAGTGTCAGTTCGGCATTGTAACTGATTATCTCTTTTTTGTTGTCTTTGGTATTAATTTTAAGAAAGTCTTTACCTGAAATCAGATATAGATACTCTCCTTTTTTGTCGAGTTGCATGGCTCCACCTCCACCACTAAGCTTAAGCAACAATTTGGTTTCTTTTTTCATCAGGTCGTTCACCCAAAGATCGTAACCTTTCTCAAATCGGCTCAGGTAAAAGAGTTTGTTGCCGTCAGGGGTTAATATGGCATCTGCCAGTGACGATGAATTAATGGTTAATTTTATTTTTCTGTCTTCAATATTTTTAAGATCGATGTTGATTGGTTCAATTTTCAGGGAGTCATTTTCCTGTTGTTTTTCTTTCTTTTTCGAATTGACCGTATTTTTTTCTTTTTTCTTTTTATCCTCCTCCTGTTCTTTCAATATCTTTTTTTCTTCTTCGGTAAGGTTAAATTTGTCCCAGGCAGCCGGATCGAAAAACATAGCATAAATATCGAATTGTGATCCCCAGCTTCCATGACTGCGCATGCCCTGCCGGTCCGAAAACCAGATCATCATTTCCCCTTTCATCATCCACTTTGGCCTGTTGTCGTCGTAACCACTCAGGGTCAGGTTGGTTATTTCACCTGATCCGTCAGCCGGAACAAGCCCCACATCGTTCATAAAAGCTGAATGAGGAGAAAAGGAAACGAGAAACCATTTCCCGTCGGGAGACCATTGAAACCATTGATCTCCGTCGGAATAAGAGTAGTTGTATTTTCCGTCGAGCACAGTTCTGGCGGTTTTGGTTGCAAGATTGATAACTTTGAGTGTTTCGCGGTTGTGCAGGTAAGCAACTTCTTTTCCGTCAGGAGAATAAAGTGGTTGAAACTCTTCTTCTTCTGTAGCAACGATTGGTTCTTCATTGAGGATGGTAGCACGCGAAAATAAAGGATCTTCATCCCGGGCAATGCATGTTTGATAAATATTCCAGCTTCCGTTTCGTTCACCGGCGTAAAGTAATTTACGCCCATCGGGACTAAAGCTTACCGATCGTTCTTGTTCCGGAGTTTTTGTGATTTGACGGGTTGTGGCAAAATCGGCGGAAGTAACAAAAACTTCTCCCCGAAGTACGAAAGCAATCTCTTTGCCGTCAGGCGAAACTGCCATTTCGCTTGCACCTGATTTTTCTCTCCTGAATTCAGTAGGATTATATTTATCATCCGCATAAATTTCAATATTTACTTTTTGAGCCGGAGTATTGGTGTCTTTGATATAAATTTCACCGTCAAAACCAAAGCATAAACGATTGTTACGGGCTATCGATAAAAATCTGACCGGATGTTTTTCAAAATTTGTAATCTGTGCAAGCTGTTCGGGAATTGCAGTTTCTATTTTCCACACATTGAATGATCCCGATTTTTCGCTCAGAAAATAAATTTCCTTTTCATCATTGCTGAAAACAGGATTTTGGTCTTCGCCGGCAAAGCTGGTAAGCATTTCGAATTGGTTTCTTTTCGTTTCGTACATCCAGACATCGCGGGCAACAGATGAGATGTGATGTTTGCGCCAGGAATTCTCATAACCTTTACGATCGTTAAAAATAATTTTGTCACCATCGCTGCTGATCTGTGCTTTTTCGGCAGGTATGGAAAGCAACTGACGAGGCTTCCCTCCGCTGATTCTGACTGCGTACAATTCGCCGAGTGCTCCGGAAGGGAACATCACATTTTGCGGATTATCCTGAATGGAGGCTGAGTAAATAACCTCGCTGCCATCAGGGGTGAAACAGGTCGGATATTCAGCTCCTGAAAAATCAGTCAGTCGGACAGTCTTTCCTCCATCAACAGAAATGAGAAAAATATCAAAATTACCATAACGCACTGAAGCAAAAGCAATTTGCTTTCCATCGGGTGACCAGACGGGCATAAAGTCATAGGCGCTATGCATTGTGATTGGGGTTGCTTTTCCACCTGAAGAAGCAACTTTGTAAATATCACCCTGATAGGAAAAAACTATGGTTTGTCCGTCGGGGGATATGGCCGGATAACGCATCCAAAGTGGGGATTGAGCGATTAAAAACATTGGTGTTGCCAGCCATAATAATGTGAAACATAATACCCGGATTGATTTCATTTTTTTACTTTTATTAAATGTTGTCAAATGAATAAACAGCTTTTTTACCATACGGGAAACCGATTGTTCCTCCGGTTTTTTGAACTTTTTTTGGGGATATGTCCAAAGCAAAGAGATTGCTTTTAAAAAGACAGGTACGGATGGTGATTTATTTCCAGGCAGTGAAGACATGGATTAGTATTTGTCTTTGAGAGTTTCGACGCCATCCCAGTCTTCAGGAATACCAAAGTCGATGATGTTTTTGCATCTTGAAATGTAGAGCTGTGCAGCCTGATCGGCAGGATTGACAGCATGAATGGTTTTGAAAATGTCCAGGGCAGCATCAAAGTTTTTTGATTTGTAAAACTGAAGTGCTTTTCCAAAATCATGCTTGGTTTCGATTTTAAGTTTTTTGATGTCGGCCGGCTCACCATCAAGAATTTCGAAAATATAAACAGCTTCTTTTTTCCCTTTTACTTTTACAACATCCAGGAAGCGGTAGTTATATCTTGACGGATCCTGCAGTTTGATGAGTGTATCCTGACTGATGATAATGGAAGTACCGTACATTTTTGTTAATCCTTCAATTCTTGAGGCAAGGTTGACAGCATCAGAAACCACAGTTCCGTCCATTCTTCCGTACCCGCCAACAATTCCAAGCATCAGATTTCCGGTGTGAATACCAATACCGCTGTTGGTTGATTTTTTCCCTTCAAGTTTGCGTTTAAGATTAAAATCCGAGAGTGCAGCACGCATTTCAATAGCTGCATCTACGGCATTTTCAACATCACCCATAAAAAGAGCCATGATTGAGTCACCAATGTATTTGTCAATAAATCCATGATTTCTTGCAATTACCGGTTCCATTTGGCTGAGGTATTCATTGAGAAAATCGAAGGTTTCTTTTGGGCTCATTGCTTCTGAAAGAGTAGTAAAGTCGCGGATATCAGTAAAAAGAACTGACATTTCTTTTTGTATCTGATCACCGAGCTTAATTTCAGTGATGCTTTCCTTGCCCAGAATATCCAGGAATTGTTTGGGAACGAAGCGGAAATAAGCTTCATTCATTGTGGAAATATTGGCAATGTAATGTTCGATGCGTTGCGCCATGTCGTTGTAACCCTCGGCCAGTTCTCCGATCTCATCATTATTACGCACGATGGTATAGTTTACACCTTGACCTTCACCGGTTCGCTGCATATTATAAATCAATTCTTTAACCGGAAATACGATATCAAGAGTAGTCCATTTGACAAACATGATGAGATAAATAAATGATACAAGGATTCCAAAACCAATACCAAAAAACATAATTAAACCATCCATTACATTCACAAAAGTGAGATTGCTCATATTTCCCGATGCATTGGGGTTTTCGATTATCATCTTCATCATATTGCTGTATCGGCCAAACAAAATAGCAATCTGATCCTCGCTGAGCTGTTCGAGTTTCAGCTCACCAATTCGTGTGAGGCTCATTATCAGATAAACAATGACAATCGAAAGGGGAAGCAGGGTAGTCATTGCACTGGATATCCAAAAACGGTTTTTGATTTTGCCTTTGGCAAATTTAAAAACTCTTCTGCGCAATTCTTCCCTCGAATAAAGATGATCCAGGTATTTGGTGTGTACTCTGTGTTTTTCCCAGAAATAAACAAAGAGAATGGTGAGCAGTGCCGAAAAAAACGAAATCAGGAAGAAACGGTTAAACATCGGAAATCCTCCTTCGGTTCCTGTGTGCATTGAAAAGGTAATCACAACCATAAAAATGAGTGTGGCCAGGTAAGCACCACCCAAAATACCCGCATTAATCCAGGGAGAAATCAGCATGTATTTTTTACAAAATGAAAACAGGCGTTCAGAAATTGCCTTGCTCTTTCGTTTTCGCCGAAAATAGCGTTTGAAAGGATAATTGAAAATAAATCCGATCAGAAAACTGATGATTAATGCATTGAAAAGAAAATTGAAGGAGCGGTTCAAAAGTTCGTTTTGCGCATCTGAAAGGGTTTGGTCTTCATACTTAATCTTAAACAAATTTTTATCATCAGCCGGTTTGGTGATGATTTCCTGTGTGGGAGAGGGCGTATTTTCTTCAGATTTAACCTGGTTGATGATACCTTCGCTTCTTTCGAGCAGTGCAGGAAGATTTTGCAAGACCAAAAAACCTGCAAATGGCAGAACAAGCAACAGATACAACATCGAAGAAATGGCGTAAATTCTTAATCCAAAGAAAACCGGTATTCTTTTGTAGGTCTCCATTGTATCCTGACTTTAGGCAGTAAGTGATTACACCCTTTTCCCTCTTTTAATCAGTGTGGCACGGATCAATCCGATCAATTCAGGTGGATTTATTGGTTTAATAAAAAACTCGTCCATTCCGGCTTCAAGGCAATCATTTCGGGTGCATGCACTAATAAAAGCTGACTGCCCGATGATAACAATATTTTCTTTCAGGGTCTTAAGTTCACGGGTGGCTTCCAGGCCATTTAATCCGGGCAGATTAATATCCATTATCACCAGATCAATTTTTCTGTTTTCGAGACATTTTCGGATTCCTTCCATCCCGGATTGTGCATGTGCAATTTTTGCCCCGGTACTGGCAAGTGCATTTTTTAAGATCTCAAAGTTTGCTGGTACATCATCTACAATTAGAATTGTTCTGTGGCTCCAGTGAACTCTTGGTTGGGGGGAATCTTTTGGTTTTCTGCCCATTTTAGTATTTATTTTCAAGTAGCAATTAAATGAATTTACAAAAATATAAAAAGCTTTGATTAACAGAAGATACCTTTATTATTAATCGTAATCATTTTTTCGGAGATTAATTTTATACTTTGCTTTTTCTTCCATTCTTCTTATCTCATCAGGTTTTCCATTGATAATATTTTCAATAACCACAGGATAATATTTGTATTCAAGTTGATGAATTTTTTCTGCCAGGCTTTCAGGGGTGTCATCAATATCAACGTTGCAAGTGGCCTGAAAAATTATATTTCCGTGATCGTAATTTTCGTCAACGTAATGAATTGTAATGCCACTGGTTTGCACTCCTGCTTTTAAAACAGCCTTGTGTACAGCATCTCCGAACATTCCTTTCCCGCCAAAGTCGGGCAGGAGTGCCGGATGAATATTGATGATTCTGCCACGATAAACATTGAGTATTTCCGGAGGGACCAACCATAAAAAACCAGCCAGCACAATGAAATGAATTGAACTATCCTTCAGCCATTGAATTACTTCATGGGTTTGGCAGAACATTTTGCGATTGAAAACTTTTGATGGTATTCCAAGATTTTCTGCACGTTTTAACACATAAGCATCCTTCCGGTTGGAAAGGATCAGAGCAATCCTGATCTGACTGTGGCCAGAAAAATAGGCAGCAATCCGTTCTGCATTCGTTCCATTACCTGAAGCAAAAATAGCAATTCGGGTCATTGGTATTAGCTGTAAAATTAGAAGGTCAAAGTAAAGCAACTTTGTTTGAATGAGAACAGAAATTATCGAAATTTGAACTATTTCATAGTTGAGCGCAATAAAAGACGAAATGAATAAATCGGTGTAATTATTTGTTTTTCTAAAACTTAACCATCATTTTTTTGAATTATTCACAAAATTATTTTGGTCATAAATGTTAAAAGTATTTCCTTTGCCCCCAGTTTAACTAAAAAATAAAGAATATGTCTGACATTTCAACTAGAGTTAAAACGATTATCGTTGACAAACTTGGCGTTGACGAAAACGAAGTCACACCACAAGCCAGTTTTACAAATGATCTGGGCGCAGATTCGCTTGACACCGTTGAACTCATTATGGAGTTTGAAAAAGAATTCAACATCGCAATACCGGATGATCAGGCCGAAAAGATTTCAACTGTAGGCGACGCAATTGCTTACATCGAAGAAAACGCAAAATAAATCATTCCTACCACAATGGATCTAAAACGAGTCGTTGTTACAGGATTAGGCGCGATTACCCCATTAGGCAAAACAGTCGAAGAACTCTGGAATAATTTGCTTAATGGGGTAAGCAGTGCCGCTCCCATTACACATTTTGATACCTCGAACTACAAGACCCAGTTTGCGTGTGAAATAAAGAACTACGATCCAACCGAATATTTCGATCGCAAAGAAGTCAGAAAAATTGACCCGTATGCTCAATATGCCATGATTGCTGCCGATCAGGCCATTAAGGATGCAGGGTTCAATCTTGATACTCTGGATAAAGACCGTGTTGGCGTGATTATTGGCACAGGTATCGGAGGATTTACATCATTTCTTCAGGAAGTGATGGAATTTAGTAAAGGTGGAGGACTGCCAAGGTTTAATCCGTTCTTTATTACAAAAATAATTGGTGATATCGCCCCCGGCCATATTTCAATTAAATACGGCTTCAGAGGTCCGAACTATACAACCACTTCGGCTTGTGCATCAGCAGGACATGCTATGATTGATGCCTATAATCAGATCCGGCTTGGAAGAGCCAATGCTTTTGTTACCGGCGGTGCTGAAGCCGGAGTCAATGAAGCAGGTATTGGTGGATTCAATGCAATGCACGCTATATCAACGCGTAACGATGATCCAAAAACAGCCTCCCGACCTTTTGATAAAGACCGTGACGGATTTGTTCTTGGCGAAGGCGGCGGTGTGGTTATACTTGAGGAGTATGAGCATGCCATGAAGCGTGGTGCTAAAATTTATGCCGAAATTGTTGGTGAAGGAAGCTCAGCCGATGCGCATCATATCACTGCACCACATCCGGAAGGCATTGGTGCTTTTCTTGCCATGAAGCAAGCCATTCAGGATGCTGGTATGAAACCCGAAGATGTCGATCATATTAACACACATGGAACTTCAACACCTGTTGGCGATATTGCCGAACCTAAAGCAATTGTCAGCCTTTTTGGTGAACATGCATATAAGATCAATCTCAATGCCACCAAATCAATGCATGGCCACCTTTTAGGTGCTGCTGCTGTTGTTGAGCTAATTATCACTGTGCTGACCGTGCAAAATGATATCATACCTCCGACGATTAATCACTTTACTGATGATCCCCAGATTGATAATCGCCTTAACTTTACTTATCACAAAACCGTAAAGCGAAGGGTTGATTTTGCACTTTCCAATGCATTTGGCTTCGGTGGTCACAACACCTCCCTTGCCGTCCGTAAATTCAGGGTTTAATTTAAATTTGCTTTGAGATTTTTCAGTAGAATAAAAGCTGCTTTTTCTTCCGATAAGCAACTTATTTGTTACCTGATAAATGTTTTTGGTTTTTTTCCAAAACATATTACCCTTTATAAACTTGCTTTAGTCCACCGTTCTGCAGCAACAGAACAAAATGGTCATAAACTCTCCAACGAACGGCTTGAGTACCTTGGTGATGCCGTTTTGAGTTCTGTTGTGGCAGATTATCTTTTTAAGAAATTTCCTTATAAAGAAGAGGGGTTTCTGACCGAAATGCGATCTAAAATTGTCAGCCGCGAGCAGCTTAACAAACTCTCCTCAAAAATCGGACTTGACCAGTTTATTCAGTCAAGCCAGGATTCAAAATCATATTTCCGGTCAATGACTGGTGATGCATTTGAGGCACTTATCGGGGCAATCTATCTCGACAAAGGGTATTCTTTTGTCAAAAAAGTAGTAATCAACCGGATTATCAATGTTCATTTTGATATTGATGAATTGGAAAAATATGAGAATAATTTCAAAAGCAAGCTCATTGAATGGTCGCAAAAAGAACGCAAAGAGGTAAAATTCAATGTTGTCTCAGAAGTAGGAACAGGCAGTAAAAAGCAATATGTGGTTGAAATCTCGATTGATGATACCGTTTATGCCAACGCATGTGATTTTTCGATAAAAGGAGCCGAAAAAATTGCTGCAGAAAAAGCGTTTAACCAACTGCAGGCAGAAGAACATAATTTACAGGAATCTGCTTAAACAACTTTCATTCCCAATCTTTCCCTGATTATTTTACTTTCAACTTCTGATCCTGGTTTTCCAAGCAGGGCAAACATGTTTTTTTTGTAAGCTTCAACACCAGGTTGATCAAATGGGTTAATCCCTAAAACATAACCACTAAGTGCACAGGCAAATTCAAAAAAATAGATAAGCGCCCCAAGATTGTATTCATCTATTTTCGGAATAGTTATTTCAATGCAGGGGACGCCTCCGTCGAGATGTGCCAGGATAGTACCTTTTTCAGCCATTTGGTTTACAAAATGAATATTTTTCCCGGAAAGATAATTTAGTTGATCTGAATTTTCCTTGTCGTCTGGAATGATGAGTTTACGTGATGGCTCATTTACAGAAAGTACAGTTTCGAAAAGCTTCCTCTCGCCTTCCTGGATATACTGACCCATTGAATGTAAATCAGTTGTGTTTGTAACGGCTGCAGGAAAAATCCCCTTACCTGCTTTGCCTTCACTTTCTCCGTAAAGCTGCTTCCACCATTCGGTGAGATAGTACAAATTAGGCTGATAGGTGACCAGAATTTCAATAAATTTTCCCTGATCATAGAGCGCATTTCGGGCTGCAACATATTGCGCGGCAGGGTTGTTTTCAGGTTGTTGTGCCGTAATCAGCTGACCGGCCATATCCGATGCTCCTTCGACAAGAGCTTTAATGTCGAATCCTGCAACGGCAACAGGCAGCAATCCAACTGGGGTAAGCACAGAATAACGTCCGCCTATATCATCGGGAACTATAAATGTTTTATAGCCAAGTTTATCTGATAATTTTCGCAAGGCACCTCTTGAATGGTCGGTTGTAGCAATAATGCGTTCTCTTGCTCCGTCGGGTCCATATTTTTTTTCCAGGTGGTTTTTTAAAATCCTGAAAGCAATAGCAGGTTCGGTAGTAGTTCCTGATTTTGAAATCACATTTACAGCATAATCATGGTAATCAAGCACTTCCAGCAGGGAAGAGAGATAATCTTCAGAGAGATTTTGCCCGGCGTATAAAATAACCGGATGATTTGATTTTTTAGAAGGCAAAAGCTGATCAAACTGATGTTTAAGTGCTTCGATGACAGCCCTTGCACCAAGATACGATCCGCCAATACCAATCACTACAAAAACATCTGCCATCTGGCGGATTTTTACTGCCGTTGCCTGAATGTCTTCAAGCAGGCGAACATCAGTATTTTCAGGCAGTGTAACCCAACCTAAAAATTCTTTTCCTGCACCGGTTTTGTTTAAAACAGCCTGAACACTCCCGCTTATTTTTGGGTAATAAGAATCAACTTTCTGATGGTCAACAAATCCATTAATGTTCTTGATGTTAACTTTAATCGGGTTCATATGATTTCATGCTTTTGATGAATAATGGAACAAAAATATCCATTTTTATCAGGTCAGATAAAAAAAGAAAGCGCAGCAACATTTTACTGCACTTTCAAAACCAAAAACTAAATTTTATGAATCTGAAAACTTACTTAGTTGGATCAGCTTTAATTATTATCTTGATAATAATAAAAGGTGTCCGCAAAAATAAGTGCTTGCCAGGAACCATATAGTTAACAGAGTTTAAAGAACGTTAAAGAACGTTAATCATTGAATTTGAGGATGTTTGTCAACTATTTTTGCTGATCGGAGATTGTCAGCTAATGCGTTTCTTTTACACCAAAAATGAATAAACATCTGATAAAACTGATCATACTCATCACATCTTTTGTGTTGTTGAGCCTTCTGGCTGTGCAGGTATATTGGGTAAAAAATACAATCACAGTGGAGCGGATGGATTTTGAGAATAAAGTAAACGAAGCGGTTCAAAATGTCATTAATAAACTCGAAAAGCAGGAAACCTACGATCAATTACAGAATACACTCAATCAAAAAGCCAATGTAAATCGCTTTATCAGATCAATTGATACGATTAACATGATGCTCACTGACAGCCTTTTCCCTTCCAGTGATGCCGAAGAGATCAAAAAAGTTATCCGAAGAACCTATCTTGCTCGTGAAGTTCTGGGTGAAATGATTGATAAAAAAAGAGAGTTTAATATCGAATCAGCATTGAGTATTATGTTGGTTGATTCGCTCCTGAAAAGTGAACTGCAAAAAAAGAACATAGAGACAAAATATGAATTTGGGGTTTTCAGCTCTTCACGGCAGAAAATGTTGTTTGAGCTTACCGGGAAATATAGAAATGAGCTTATGAACAAAGCATTTGTATATACACTTTACCCAGGTGAACTGCTTGAAAATCCTGATTATCTCATGGTTTATTTTCCATATAAAACCAGGTTTCTCATCAGGCAAACTGCCAGCATGATTCTGATTTCACTCATTTTGATAATCATTATCATGATGCTTTTCATTTATGTGATAAAAATTATTGTTTGGCAAAACAGGCTGTCGGAAATGAAAACTGATTTTATCAACAATATGACGCATGAGATCAAAACCCCTATTTCCACCATTTCATTGGCATGCGAAGCACTTAATGATGTTGATATAAAAAAAAATGAGGTGCTTGCCAATAATTACCTTAAGGTAATCAGCGATGAAAATCAGCGTTTGGGAGGGATTGCTGAGAAAATTCTTCAAAATGCAATCATTGAAAAAGAAGACTTCAGGCTGAAGCGTGAAAAGGTGAATGTTCACGAGATTATCGAACATGTGATTCATACCTCTGGAATACATGTAGAAGTAAAAGACGGAAAGATCGTTGAAAATTTCAAAGCTTTGCGCCCTTTTATTTTTGCCGACAAATGGCACCTTGCCAACGTAATCTCAAATCTGGTGGATAATGCAACCAAATACACACCCCGCAAACCATTAATCGAAATTGCCACTTCCAACTACTCAGAAGGAGTGATTATTGCCATAAAAGATAATGGAATCGGCATCAGTAAAGAAAATCAAAAAAAAATCTTCGACAAATTATACCGCGTGCCAACCGGGAATGTGCATGATGTCAAAGGTTTTGGCCTTGGTTTGAGCTACGTTAAAAACATAGTTGAACGCCATGGAGGAAGGGTGGAAGTGTCAAGTGAACTGAAATCCGGCTCAACATTCAGCATCTTTTTACCATTTACCGGAAAGACAAAAAAAAATGAAAATTAAAAATTTATTTTCTTTGTCTAAAAATCTGTTAATTTTACACTCGAAAAAAAATAATCCTAAAAGACAAACTCCATGGATAAGGGAATTCAAAAAGTTAAAGTATTGCTCGCCGAAGATGACAAGAATCTTGGAAGCGTATTGAAATCCTATCTGGATGTAAAAGGTTATGATGCAACACTTTGCGTAAATGGACAAGAAGCAATAAATACCTTCGAAAAAGGTTATTTCAGCTTCTGCATAGTAGATGTCATGATGCCTATCAAAGACGGCTTTACCCTGGTAAAAGAGATCAGAGAAAGGGATAAAACAATCCCGGTGTTGTTTCTGACGGCCAAATCAATGCAGGAGGATAAACTCAAAGGCTTCTCCCTTGGTGCTGATGATTATCTTACCAAACCTTTCAGTATGGAAGAGCTGCTGGTGAGGATGCAGGCTATTTTAAGGCGTGCACGCGAGCGGCGTGGTGGTGAAATTGGAAACAACATTTTCAAAATCGGGGAATATATCTTTGATTTCAACCGTCAGTTGCTCTCCTTCAAAGACAAAGATCAAAAACTTACTTCAAAAGAATCAGCTTTGCTCAGGTTGCTTTCACTCAACTTAAATCAGGTGCTTGACCGCAGCTATGCACTAAAGGAAATATGGAATGACGACAGTTATTTTAATGCAAGAAGTATGGATGTTTACATCACTAAGTTGCGCAAATTCCTAAAAGATGATAAAAACGTGGAACTAATCAATGTTCATGGAATTGGTTTCAAACTGGTTTCAAGTATTGCTTACTAACGATCAGTGTATCAACTAAAAATTGCGTTATCACTACATCGGGGGCGCTATAAAACAGAAAAACCAAAGCAACACTCAGGCCGACAACACCCATCGAAACAATAGCAGTGATGCGTGATTTGGTAAAAACTGTTATAATCGTGGCGTAAATCATGATTCTTCTTTTTCATGAAAAAATCCAATGAGCATAAAGGAACTAATACGGGTCAATTCCCAAAAAAGAAACATTGTAATGAGATTACCGGTGAGCACAAGCCCCATCATAGAGCCCATGAAGATCACCAGATACATGTAAAACCTGTCTTTCAGCTCATAGCTTTTTATGTAATATCCTGAATAACAAACACCAGCGAACTGATTCCCGTTATCAGCAGCAAAAAAATCAGACTCAGACCAACAAAGTAAAAGAAAATTGAATCCACAGCGATTCTATCCATAAAAAGCCTGTTGTGATCGTTTCCCCTTCACCAATGGTAAATGACAATCCCAAATAATGGGAAAAAAATACAAAGGGGAATGCCGCCAGAATCCATCCGGCAGTTTGTTTAAGCCATTTTTAGATAAAAGGCGTAACAAATGCAAAAGCTATAATAAGGAAAGTAGGCAAATAAAGTTCCATTTATTCTAATTCATTTGTTCATATAAAAGGTGTTTTACGAAAGTTTTCCTTGAATGAAAAACCCTCAGGAAGAATTAGTTTCGACGATGTACAGATGAATTTTTGACCAAGAGATGATGAGTAT
>RZYY01000202.1 GCA_009930115.1 Sphingobacteriia bacterium
ATCAATCAAACCTGGCATAACGCAGAAACAACAAAGAAAAGCCTTGACTTATTTGCAAAAATTGGATTGCATATTACGTAAAATGGAAAAGTTACGGTTTAAAAACTTATTTCAGGGGAAACAATCAACTTTATTCAATGACAATTAACTGAAAAAAGATTAAAAAACCGAGAATTTTACATACCGCTTTGGATTTTGACGCATATCTTCAAGCAGTTTGTTTAGGCTTTCAGTAGTTTTTTGGAGGTTAAAATAAAGGGTATCATTGTGCATTAATTGTCCTATAGTGCCGTTGCCCCGGTTGATTTTGTCGGTAATTTCACTAAGATTGGCCAGTGCAGATTGGGCTTCACGAATGGTTTGCGGAATTTCAGCTGATGCGAGGGAATCGCTGATTTGTGATACATTTTGAAGGATATTGGAAATTTGTCCGTTGTTTTCGCGAAGATTGAATGAAATCTGTTCCAGATTGCCCATGATATTCTCGATTCGTGTTTTTTCAGAATCCAGCAGTGAGTCCAGCGTGGAAGTGGCATTTCGAATACTCAGAATGGTGTACCGAATGTTTTCGAAGCTGTTGGCCAGGTTGTCCTGAGTGCTTTTACTGAAAAATGACTGGAAACTTACCAGCAGTGAATCTACAGTATTGATCAGTGCAACGGCCTTTCGCCGGATAGGTTCAACTTGTTCGTTCACCTGGTCTTTGATCGACATTTCCTGCTCTGATATCAGCGTGTCTCCGGCTTTAGCAGGCTCTCCGGAGTCGCCAAGAATAATTTCAACAGCTTTGCCTCCCAGCAAATCTGTACTGTAAATCCGGGCAATTGAATTAGCAGGGATGAAGACATCATTTTTAATGTAAAGTTCAGCTAAAATATGTGAGCTGCCGGGAAGAAAATTAAGACTTTGTACCTGACCGATATTCAGCCCGCTGATCTTAACTTTATTGGCAGGCTCAAGTCCTTCCACCTGATCATATACAGCATAAAAAATTCTTTTTTTCCCAAAAATGTCAGTTCCTTTCAGGAAATTCAACCCCCAGATGAGGAGGCCGACTGCTATTAAAAAAAGGAAACCAATTTTGTATTCTATGGATATTTTTTTCACGATATTCTTTTCTTTATTGTTTACAAAGCTATAATTTTTTTTTATCTGCTTTCGGGATTCAGGATGGAGATGATTTTATTATCTTCAGTTTCAAGGATTTTTAATGATTTCATCCAACGCTTTTTAATTCTCTTATTTTTAATGTGTAAATCAATTTTTTGATTAATCTCCTGCACGGTGCAAGCTGAATCGAATGTGTAGTGAAAACCATTTTCGTTACTGAATGACCAGAGATTGGGAAGGTTTTTGAAATGTGCCGGTTTCTTGTTTTTTTTATAGGAGGTGAACCATATCCGGTAAATGCGTCGTGTTGAATCCGAGGATACTTTATTGTTGTCGGTAGTTTCTTTCAGATCATGAATTTGTAAAGAATTTGGGAATATCTCCCTAAACTTTGAAACAGCTTTTGCTACAGCCAAGGCAATTTTGTGCTGATTGGCTTCATCCAGTAAAAGTTTTTCATCAGATGGGTTTGTTAAAAAACCTGTTTCAACAAGCACTCCGGGCATGGTTGTATGATAGAGAACTACAAATCCGGCCTGCATCACTCCCCGATTACGCAATCCTGTGAAAGCAGCAATTTCGTCTTGTACAAGCTGTGCAAAGTCTAAACTTTTATTCATGCTGGCTGACTGAATCATTGTAAGCATGATATAGTCCTCATCAGCATGTGGGTCAAATCCATCGTATATTTTCTTGTGATCCGACTCTGTCAGGATAATTGCATTTTCGATTTTTGCCACTTCAAGGTTTTCATCACTTTTATGTAATCCCATCACATATGTTTCTGCTCCGCTGAAATTTTTATCAGGATTGGAGTTGCAGTGAACCGATATAAAAAGGTCGGCATTATTCTCATTGGCGATTTTAGCCCGGTGATTCAGGGTGATAAAAGTGTCGTCAGTGCGGGTTAAAATTACTTTTACATCAGGTTGATTATCGGCCAGTATTTTTTCAGTCATTTTAACAATGGTCAGTGTAATGTCTTTTTCCACCGAATGAGGGCCTTTAGCACCGGGGTCATACCCGCCGTGGCCGGCATCCAAAACAACTGTGAATGTTTCCACTGATAAATTGCCCTGTCCGGGCTGACCTGAAACCACAGCCGAATTCAATGTAAAAACAAGCAAAACAAGAAAAACAGGTTCAAATCGTTTCATTGAATTAATAAAACTTAATAACGATGTTTTTGATAAAACCTCATGGTTGAAGTTTTATTTTTAAAGGGTTAAAATTACAGTTTAGGATAGCATTTCAGCACGCCTAATCCCGCAAAATCCTTTACTTTGCAAACAATTAACTTTTGCTGAAAAACCGTTACCGGCTTGAATATTTTGCAATTGATATCTGAACTCTCTGTCGGGTTGACTAAAATTGATCTTTTACAAACCACGTTGCAGCAATACAGAAAATGTATCGCTACTTGCGGGCTGATCCTGCTTTTACTGATGATTCAAAAGATACCCCTTGCTCAAACCGAAACAACGGTTGTGGTAGCTGATACGCTAACTCAAAAGCCGGAATCAGTCAGGAAGGATACGTTGGGAATAGTTTTGGAGGCTGGTAAAGAAAATCAGCTTTCGGAAAATGATACACTTAGCGAAAGTAAACCCTCAATCGGACTTGAATACAAAGTTTTGTACAATGCTTACGAAAAGATACATTTCGATGTACAGAACAAAAAAGTTTATCTGTATTTTAATGCTGATATTACCTATGGTGATATTCGTCTGAAAGCAGATTATGTAGAAATAGATTTTGCCCGGAATCAGGTATATGCCCGCGGAATTCCTGACAGTACAGGGGTTGTCAGGGGAAATCCGGTTTTCGCCGAAGGAGATCAGGAATTTGAAGCTGAAGAAATAACGTATAATTTTGACACAAAAAAAGGCATCATTCAACATGTAATTACCCAAGACGGAGAAGGATATGTTCATGGTGACCGTATTAAAAAACTGGAAGACGACCGGGTCAATGTTTCGAGTGGAAGCTATACCACGTGCAGCGAAAAAAAACCTCATTTTGAGTTTCGTTTCAAAAAAGCACAAAACGTACCTAACAAGCGTATCGTTTCCGGTCCGGCATGGCTGGTCATAGAGGGTGTTCCTATGCCGCTTGCTATTCCTTTTGGATTGTTTCCCAATAAAAGCGGGCAACGGTCAGGGATTATCATTCCTCGTTTTGGTGAATCGGCCAACCGCGGGTTTTACCTCGAACGTCTCGGATATTACTGGGGAATTAGCGATTACCTTGATTTTGCTGTAACAGGTGACATTTTTACCAACGGAAGCTGGGCAGTCAGGCCTACTTTCCGGTATACAAAACGATATAAATTCAGGGGAAACTTTGATTTGAACTATGCAAAAAATTTTACCGGTGACCGGGATTCTCCCGATCAACAGGAAAGTACTGATTTTTCAGTCAGATGGAGCCATTCGCAGGACCCCAAAGCACGTCCAAATTCGAGATTTACCGCAAATGTAAATATCGTTACCCGCAATTTTAACCAGTACAATCTTACCAGTACTGACGCTTACCTTTCCAATACGTTCCAGTCAAGTGTGGCCTATCAGACCAATTTCAGAAACAGTCTTTTTCTGACGCTTAGCGGAACACACCAGCAAAATACCATCGACGGATCAGTGAACATCACCCTGCCGACTCTTTCGCTGAGTTCAAAACAATTTTATCCTTTCAGAAGAAAAGAACAAGTCGGGAAAATACGCTGGTACGAAAATATTACCATGAAATACACCATGACCGGTGAAAATCGTATTCAAACCGCTGATAGTCTCCTCTTCAAAAAAGGATGGGAAGATGATTTTAAATCTGGTATCCGTCACAGCATTCCCGTCAGCAGTTCGATAAAGGTGATGAAATATTTTACCCTTACGAACTCTGTTGATTATACCGAACGGTGGTATCCATACTCTATAAAGAAAACATGGAACAACGACACCATTTTCACCCCAACCGATACTATTTATGGCAGTGTGATGACGGATACAGTTCGGTCGTTAACCGCCGCCAGGGATTTTTCCTATTCGGCTTTACTTAATACAAAACTTTACGGAATGTTTCAATTTAGCAAAGGGCCTTTGATGGCGGTGCGACACGTTTT
>RZYY01000203.1 GCA_009930115.1 Sphingobacteriia bacterium
AAGTGCAGGCACAGGGCAGATTCATCAGAAAAGTTAAAGAAAAAGCTGAAGACAAAGCCATTGAAAAAATCTTTGACAGCGAAAAAAATGAAAATAGCGAAACTGACAGACCGGTGCGCATAGGAAACTCATCAGAGCAATCTTCCGAAAGAACATCCGAAAACCGTCCAAGCAACACCCGTGGAGGCGGACTGTCCAAATCCGCACCGGACATTGAGGCAAACATTAAGGATGCAATTGCTGCTTATGACGGAAAAAATTACAGCGATGCAAGATTTGCTATTCGTCAGGCTATTCAGGGTATTGAGCTTAAAATCGGCGAAAATATCCTCAAAGGATTGCCGGAAACCCTCAATGAATTGCCGATGGTTGCTGAAGAAGACCTTGTTACCAGCACCGGAATTGGTTTCGTAGGACTTGTCATTGAGCGTTATTACCGCAAATCCGACCAGGAATTGAAAGTTATGATTGGCAATGATTCAGGACTGATGGCAGCTGCAAACATGTATCTGATGGCCACTGGTTCTTACGGTACAACTTCATCCGATCCCGGGCACAAAACTGTTAAAGTAGGAGACTATCGCGGAGTAATTGAATTTGACGAATATACCGGGTATAAACTTACTATCCCGCTTGGACAGACCTCTGTGCTTGCCATCGAAGGAATTAATTTCGACAATGAAACAGAAATCCTTTCAGCAGCTGAAAAAATTGATATTGAAAAAATTAAAAAAGAACTGGGAGAACAATAATTATGAAAAAAATAATCATCATTTTGCTAACCCTTACGCTGGGTTTAGAATTGCATGCACAGGTAGAGTTGGATGTGAATCAGAAGCTTGATGAAGCACAGACAGCATATAAATCAGGCGATCTGGAGAGCAGTCGTTTTGCACTGCAGGAAGCTCTTCAGGGAGTTAATCAGGCCATTGGAAGAGAAATTCTCGGGTTATTGCCCCAGGAGCTTTTCGGATTACCGATAATTGAATCCGGCGACAACGTTACCGGAACCAGTATTATGTTCGCAGGTTTATTTGTCAACAGGAGATATGAAGCAGAAACAAAAAATGCTTCTGTTGAAATTGTGAGCGATTCGCCATTAATGGCCGGTATCAATGCATTTATGGCTTTGCCGGCATTTATGGTTTCCGATCCCAATCAAAAAAGGATTAAAGTCGATAACTACAAAGGAATGCTTACCAAATCGGAAGACACAGAAGGAAATATCAGTTACAGTGCACAAATACCTATAGGGAGTACTTTGTTTACCCTGACAACCAATGGTATTGATGACGAAAAACTGATAACCGATGCCTTGACACAAATGGAAATCGGTAAGATAGCTAAAATTGCAGAGTAAATCATTACGAACCAAAGAAATAAAGGGGCTGTCTCGATAGGGCAGCCTCTTTTTTTACATGATTTTTTGGGGTTTAAAAGATTTGGAATATCTTTTTAAAAGAAATTTCGCCTGAATATGGGAAGAAATATGTTTCAGCGTTCAACTATTTCAAAATCCTGATTCAGAATATTTCCTTCTTCATCCATCAACACAAGCTGGTGTTTTCCCGGGACAGGCCGAAACTCCATTTTATGAATCAGTTGGGTTTCCCCATTAAAATCATTGTCAATGTACCAGAATACTTTAGCTTCGGGCTGTTGGTGTGCAATTTCAAAAAGAACTTTCCCGGGTTTACCATCCAGTTCATGAGGAATAAAAATTTTGCCGGGCTGATCTGGCCATATCATCTGCATTGGATTTTCACTTAAAAAATTACATCCGGGCATCCAGGGGGGGAGGCTGCGGTAAAAAGGATCACGGAATTTATAATACCAGGCCATGGCAGGAGGCAGTGTGAACCAGGAAAGGGAATGTATGTTGGCTGAAGGATAACAGTCGGCATTTACCCTGAATTTTTCCTCAGCATCCAGGTGTATCAGCTTATGATAGGAACAGGCCGGAGTATTCAGGGCAGCTTTGTTTACCCATATAGTATCAATATCGGTACAATAGGAATTGTTTCTCATTCCGCTTTGTCTGCAAACGGTAATTTGTTCCATTTTATCATAAGGCATTTTAAACCATTTACCAGAAACCGGCAACATGTTGAATGCATCAAACATAATGGGTGCTGCTGTTTGTAAACCTGTTAAACCCGGTCTGCCTTCACCATCAGCATTCCCAGTCCAGACACCTACCACATATTCGGGTGTAATTCCCACAGCCCAGCCATCCCTGAACCCGAAGCTTGTTCCCGTTTTCCATGCCACCGGATGTGAACCAATAAAAGCTTTCCAGCCAGTTTCTGTGTCGGGGCGATTAATTGTCCTCATGGCTTCAAGGGTGAGAAAAATTGCCCCCTCATCCGGATAATTCCTGTCAAAATTTTCCTGAAGTGTATTATTTAGTAATAGTGACGGACGGCAAAATGGTTGATGAGCAACTTGCCGGATATTCTCATATTGAAGCAGTTTTACAGCCATAGCCCGGTAAACTGCACAAACATCCCAAAGAGTGATTTCGGCACCGCCCAGAATAAGTGATAAACCATAATGTGCTGCCGGCTTGCACAAAGTTGTAAAGCCAGCTTTCTTAAGTAAATTGTAGAATCGGGGCTGGCCAAAGTCGTTTAGCATTCTTACTGCCGGAATATTGAGTGAACGTATAAGCGCTTCTCTGGCCGGTACAGCCCCATCGTAGGTTACGCTGAAATTTTTTGGAGTATAACCACTGATGGTTGTCGGAATGTCTGCTACCAATGTGTTAGGTAAAATTTCACCTTCGCTGAGCATTGCTGCAAAAAGTAAAGGCTTGAACAGGCTGCCGCTGCTACGCGGGCGGCGGATAATGTCAACCATGTTGGCATGATCTCCTTCAAAAGCCGGAAGAGTATTGCCTGAATAAGCAAGTACTTCGCCGGAAACAGTTTTCAGAATCAGTACGGCAGCATTATGAATTCCATTACCAACAAGTTTCTCATGATGCTTAACAATGATCTGGCAAAGATTCTTCTGAATGGTTTCATCAATGGTGGAGACTATAAGTTGACCGGGAGAAACCTTAGTAAGATAAGAAACAAGATGCGGGGCAATATTGGGTAACAGTTGTGGTTTTTCCGGAACAGGTTCAAGAATGGCCAACTCCCATGTGGTCTGGTCAATAAAACCATTTTTAAGAAGCTTACTAAGCAGCCGGTTACGTTTTTCTTTCAGGGCAGTCCGGTTGCGCCCTGGATGAATTAGTGCCGGCGAATTTGGTAAAACAGCCAGACAAGCAGCCTCTGCCCAGGAAAGATTTTCGGGACTTCGGCCAAAATAACGCCATGATGCTGCTTCCAGGCCAACAATGTTTCCACCAAACGGAGCTGCTGATGCATATTGCCGCAGGTTGTGATTTTTTGTAAATCTGATTTCGGAATAAACAGACAGGCAAATCTCAATCAGTTTTTGTTTGACTGACCTCGGTTTATTGCCGCGCGAAATCCTCACCAATTGCATGGTTATGGTCGATCCGCCGCTTACAATTTTGCCTTCCATAATATTTTGGAATGCGGCTCTGACCAGAGAAAGAGGATTAAAGCCGGGATGTTTATAAAAATACTTGTCTTCAAACTGCAGCAAACAGGTTTTGAATTTTTCAGGAACGTCAGGTTGGGACGGAAACCGCCATTGACCGTCAGAAGCTACCTGCGCCCCGATTAACTGACCGTTCCGGTCCAGGACGACTGTGCTCATGGGACTGTTGATCCGGTAAGGAGGCAGAAAGAAATCAATAAGTAAAATTATTACCAGAAGGATGAAAAGTGTAGCCATCGTTTGGCCGGGTTTCCATCCCACATAATCTCTGAAAAAACGGGTGAGTATTTTCCACATAAGAAACACTGAAAATTAAAAAGGAAGTGACATTTTTTAAGTAAAATAGCTTATTTCCTGATTTCTACCCAATTACCTTTTTCAACGGCATAAACAGAATTATCGTACATGGCCGCACAAGTTACCGATGGCTTGTAAAATCTTCCGGCATACGCTGCATTGAGTTCAATCCTGTAAATGACTGTTTTACCGGTTTCCAGCGTGAAAAAGGTGTCTATCCTTTTATCACCAATGTCTCTGTAGATAAACGGACTTTCAACCTGATTTTCTTCCGCATCGTAGATCCTTTTGTTAATAATTTCCCAACCTGATGGCACGGTGTAGCTCAGCAC
>RZYY01000204.1 GCA_009930115.1 Sphingobacteriia bacterium
CAAAAAACAGATTTTTTCAGCCTTTACGATCAATTTGTTGAAACCGAAAGCCATTTAAAGGCTTGGACAAAAGGCACGAAAACAAAACTGGAAACCATCAGAAGACAACTGGTTGATTACGGTAAAATCAATTTGAACCAGTTAGATGAAACTTTTTTCCAAAAGTTAGTTGAGTTTTGGCAGACAAAATATAACCTACGGAACTCCACAATTTCAAAAAATATCCATATTCTAAAATGGTTTTTCAACTGGTGTTTAACTAAAGGACTGATAACCAATCAGTTTAAACAAGTAAAAATCAACCTTAAAGAAGCACAAAAAAAAGTCGTTTACCTGGACTTGGCCGAATTAAAAGCAATCCACGAGGTTAAAATTCCACCGGCAAAACAATACCTTGAGCGAACGAGAGACATTTTTATTTTTCAATCTTTTACCGGCCTCCGGTTTAGCGACCTCCACAACCTGAAAGCGACCGACCGGAACGGAGACAGTATAACAGTTTCCGTCATCAAAACAGGTCAAATTATTGAAATTGAGCTGAACGATACCACAGCGGCAATTTGGAACAAATATTCAGAGTTTCAGGCAGCCACCGGCCGAGCCTTGCCAGTGGCTGTAAATCAACTTTACAATCGTTTTTTAAAGGAGTTGGCTAAACTTGCAGGCTTGAATGAAAAAATAAAGTTGGTACACTATAAAGGTTCTCAGAGAGTTGAGGAAACTTTTGAAAAATGGCAACTGGTATGCAGCCACACGGCCAGGAGGAGCTTCGTAACCACCGGACTGACTTTAGGCATTGGTTCAGAGGTTATCCGTTCATGGACTGGCCACCGGACTGACAAAGCGTTTCAATCTTATTATGAAATTGTAAAACAAAGAAAATTAAAGGACATTAAAAAATATACTTTGTAATGGAACAAAAAAGAATATACAACCTCAGTCAATTCATGGCAGAGGTAAAAGGAACATCAAATTACAAACTCGCTTTTTCGATCATTCAGCAAAACGGCTGCATGACTTTCAACCACGACGGACAACCGTTTGAGGTTTATTCTCCGGCGCTGGCAGCGTGGTTTATGAAGCCAGATAGCGACAAAATTCCACTCATTCAATCATTCAGCCATGAGTTTCTGAGAGGCTCTCAGGATATTGAAAAAATGTACATAGACAGGATTAGAGATAAAAATTATTGGCTTGCAAAGTTGGAACGGCTTTTAAAAGAGCCGAACACTCCGGTAATAGGCACAGTTGAGAGTTTTGGACGGCTTGGTTATATTGCCGGACAAATTTCAATATTACAGTTTTGGCAAGCTGAATATATTACAAAAGAGCCTGAAAAACCTGCAATTACTTTGGAAACATTATTCAAAAAAAACGACCTTGTAAAACTTGTTCTCTTATTAAAGGAGCATGGTTTTGTTGATGCTAATACCAAATGGCAAGGGATCAGGCACGAAACAGCCACCGGCAAAGGCTTGCAGTTAGTTGCTCTGGCTGTTGTTTGCTCGGATATGTACCGTCGCAAGGTTGATAATAAACAGCTCTGGCAAGCATGGACAACGTATTTCGGCTACGAAATGAAATATACTACTTGGACGCCTGGAAAAATCGAACAAATGTATGACGAATATTTTCGGCTCTTTAACTTTGTAAAACACTCATTTAGATTGAGTTAAATTTATTTACAAGGTTATTTGGTTATTCAGATAACTGAAATAACTTACTGACTGTTAGTTTATTGTATTTTTGCTGCATAACAAAAATAAATAAATCGTTATGACAGCAATTTCATTACTTACCAAAGAGGATGTTAAGGCCGCCGTTTTGGAGGCACTGGATGAACATTCAGCAGTACAAACAGCACCAACTGAAGAACAGTATCTGCATGGGCTGAAAGAACTTGCCGAGTTTTGCAATTTAGGGATGACGACTGCATGGCGGATCAGTAAGGTGATACCGTCATATCGAACCGGCAGAAAGCTGTTTTTCAAAAAATCAGATGTTTTGAACGCCCTTAAACAACAAGTCTAAACATGTTCACGGATGAAATCTATCGGCGTCTGCCTGAACCTCTGCGGGGTACAACGGCACTACTCACGAACTCGGATCGTGATATTTTCTTTGTTTCGGCGCTTGCCGTTGTAAGTGGTCTTTTGCCAAATGTAACCACAATCTATGATAGGGCGGAAATACAGTCAAATTTGTTTATTTTTATCAATGCACCTTTTGGCTCTGGAAAAGGCATGGCAAGGCTTGGACGGCTTTTAGGTCAACCGACACATGATTATTTGAGGTCTATCGAAACACCACCGGCAGAAGGACATGCACCGGAGCGAAAAATGTTTTTCCTTCCAGCAAACAGCTCCAAAAGTGGTTTGATCGAACTACTGGCCAGCAACGGCAGAGGTGTAATTTTTGAATCAGAAACCGATACCTTGAACGATGTTTTGTTACAAGATTACGGAAACTTTTCCGACATTCTACGAAAGTCCTACCAGCACGAAAGCATTTCGTTTTTTAGACGTCTAAATCGTGAGTATTACGACATCAAAAAGCCGTGCCTGAGTATGCTACTCACGGGCACTACATCACAGCTGAAAAAACTCATTCCAAGTCTGGAAAACGGGCTTTTATCCAGATTTCTTTATTTTTCAATGCAAGCCGACACGAAGTTTAAAAACGTGTTTGAAGCCAAAGCATCGCCAGACAACTATTTTTTGGACTTCGGAAACGATTTACTAAAATTGTTTCAGTGGTTAACAAGTTTGGACACCCCGTTGAGGTTTTCGTTTACAGACAGTCAGCATCAACAGTTTTTAACTCAGTATCAGGCACTTACGGACGATTTGTTTGAAACATATGGTGATCCTGTTTTAGGCTTGATCCATCGTTTTGGCATTCAATATACACGTATTGCAATGATAATCAGCACACTACGAAACTATTATGAAGGCACGTTGAACGAAGCCGCACCAATTATTTGCAGTGATGAAGATTTTGACCTGACCGGCGACGTTATGGAAGTTTTTCAGGCCAACGCATTGGAGATTATCGGAATGCTTTCAAAACCTGACGTCAACGGATTACCACGACTTCAGCAGCGTTTCGTTGGTGCTCTGCCGGATCAATTTGCGACATCAGAGGCGCTTATGACAGGTATGGTTTTAGGTCTTAATGAGCGGGCGATTTACAGATTTCTGAAAAATCAAACGTTTTTTACGAAAGACAGACACGGGCTTTATACCAATAAATCAAAAAAAATAAATGGTTATCAGTCAGTTTTTTCAACTTTTGCTGGTGATACTCAAAATTAACAGCTATGAAAACTAAAGGTGTTGCACCGGTGAATTGCACCAGTAAAAAATAATGTGCTATGAAAGATTTTGAAAACTACAAATATTTACAACTATGAAAGGTAAAACAAACAATCCGTTTGGGCGGCCACGAGGCGTCCCGAACCGGATAACAAGTGAACAAAGGCAGTGGGTTACCAAATTTTTAAACGACATGAGATCGGATTTTTTAGAGTGCTGGAACTTGACAGACCCCGACCGTCGTGTAGGCTACTACTTGAAATTAATGGAATTTGTCATTCCGAAGCCGTCGAGCATAACAGTTGACATGGAGCTGAAACAACTTGAAAACCTACTATCAAAAGCTCCGCAACAGGCAATTGACCAGATCGCTGAAAAACTTAACGAATTACACGAGCAAAATAATGAGCATGACGATTAAACGGAAACATCTGAAGTTTGTCAGGACCAACTTACTTGCGCAGTCAGTCCGCTGCCCTGTTTACCAGTTGGAGATGGGCATCCCCGAAGTTGTGGCAACTGTAAATTGCCGGTATCCGTTCGGTTTTTGCCTATTGAGCCAGCTACCAGAAAAAACGGAAATCAAACAGTTTCTTATTTTACGAAATGCTGGGGTTATTGATGGTGTCCCCTATTTCGTGGATTCAGTTACGACTGCACGGCAGGTAGGCGAAATTGTTGAGAGTATTGCTCAATGTCAGGATAGAAAAAAACAATTTTAACATGAAAGCACAAGATTTGATTATTTTCGCAAAAGGTGGACAGTTAAGTCCCTCAAAAATCAGGAT
>RZYY01000054.1 GCA_009930115.1 Sphingobacteriia bacterium
GGATCAATCTTTGAAGATACAGGATGGCTGCTTGACCCGCCCGGAGAAACCTCTCCCAGCCTGATCAGAGCTATTTATCAGCATCAGCAGCTAAACGAAAAAGATGATGAATACGGCCTTTACAAATTTGCCGACTGGTTACCTTTCAATCGCTTCCTTGACGGTTCAGAAGCACCATTGACCTATAGAAGCAGGCGTCTTGCACAATTCCTGAAACTGGAAAATCTTTATGTGACCTACAGTGGTTACTGGCCTGAAAAAGGGATTGAAATGCCTTCCTGTTCTTTCAAAGAAACTGAGGCTTATTCAGTATGTGCAAGAATGAACGGTGATAATTCGAAAATTCTTGTCGTAGCATCAGCAGGAAATACAGCAAGAGCGTTTGCACGTGTATGTTCTGATAACAATATTCCCTTACTGCTTTGCATTCCCGAAGACTGCCTTGATGTTATGTGGTTTGACAGGCCAATAAATAATGACAGCGTTAAACTTATTGTTACAGCCAAAGGAAGCGACTATTACGACGCTATTCACCTGTCAGCAATTGCTGCAAGCTTCGATCCTTTCATACCGGAAGGGGGAGCCAAAAATATTGCCCGGCGTGATGGAATGGGTACTACAGTTTTGTCTGCAACTACTTACATTGGCCTTATCCCAGACTATTACTTTCAGGCTGTCGGAAGCGGGACAGGCGCTATTTCAGCATGGGAAGCCAATCTGCGTCTGATTGCTGACGGTCGTTTTGGCAATCATAAAATGAAACTGATGGTTTCGCAAAATGAACCTTTTGTTCCATTGCATCATGCATGGAAAGTTAAATCAAGGCAACTGCTACCCTTCGATGATGAAACAGCGCGTCTTGAGGTAGATCAAATTGATGCTAAAGTGCTTTCCAATCGCCGTCCGCCTTATTCAATAACCGGTGGATTGTTTGATGCATTGACAGATTCAAATGGTGAAGTACTGACTGTAAATAACCAGAAAGTACGTGAAGCTGCTGCCCTCTTCGAACAACTTGAGGGTATTGATATTCATCCTGCTGCTGGTGTAGCTACGGCATCACTCATCGAATGGGTACAAAAAAATTCCATTGATAAAGATGCCATCATCATGCTCAACATTACCGGCGGCGGCGAAGAACGATTCAGAAAAGAGAAAAAACTGTTTTATATGAAGCCTGACCTTGTTTTTGGGATCAATCCCGATACGGACGAAGTGAAGAAAAAACTGGAAAAGCTTTTTACAAAAAAATAATCCGGTTTATAAACCACTTTACTCTGCTACAGGTTTCCCGGTCATCGGATAATCGCTAACCACGATCGTCAGGAATTTTTGGTGTATTCACCTTCAGGCTCACGGATACCCTGCCATCTTCAATCACCCTGACATAATAATAATCGTCGGTGTAAACTGTTGCATCAAACGCAAAATCAAGATTATGTTTACCCGGAGACATGGATGGATTGTTGTAAAGTTCACGCACCAGAACACCATGCTTATTGAACATGGCAATACTCACCGAACAAGATTGACGATAACTGCATTTGAAAATACCACCCATTTTTCGCCGAAAAGTAGTGGAATAAAAATTTCGTAAATAATCATTCTCATCCGGCTGTGGCGGCAAATCCTGATGTGTAAGTTCAGCAACAGTGTGAATCAGATCATTCGCCAACTCCTGGTCAAATCCTGCAATATCTTCCAGCCTGCGGTCATCAGTTAAGTTCCAGAGAGCCAGTTGGGCCTCAGTATTGTGCAACGAATCTTTTTCGATCCGGTTTGTAAGACATTGCATTATCGAATCGCAAAAACCTCCCGCAATATAGAGCACATCCGACTCAGGCGCAACTAAATCAGATTTTGTACACATTCCAAATATTTCCTTCTCTGCAATTTGACCGGGTAATAGAGTGATAAAATCGCTCCTGGTGATTACAACCGGCTGATAAAATGATTGCACAGGTACAAGCGTCAATCCGTTTTCAATTTTCACTGAAATGGTGTCTTCAGATGGATTTTCAAGTTCCAATATGACCGGCCGGATATAATGAGCACTATTGTCATTTCCCCGGATAACCAAATGCAGACGATTGATTAATTCCTGATCACTCAGATTGAATACCTGCGACTGCAACATCGCAAAAGAGAAAAGAAAAACTCCCGAAAAAAAAATTGATTTTTTCATACCTCTGAATTTTGATGAATAATTGCCGAAATGAATGATTCAATGTAGAGGTATGCTCATTTAATTTGATTAGCGTCAGCAATTAAACCAATACTTCTGCATATCTTTCAAATTTTCAGTTCCACTTAAATCCCTTCATAATCAGGATAAGGCAAACAGGCTTTTACCAGCTTTGAAAAGTTTTGGGAAGAAAATGTAAAAAGAGCAGGAAGATCAATCCTCGCTTTTTCATTACATTGAAAAGCAGTAGATTGTGTATTTAGCACAAATCTGATGTCAGGATTAAAAAAACTCGTTTTCGTAAATCATAATATATTTTTGGAAAAACTGATTTACCATGCCTGGCTGGGAAACCCGGACTTCGGTCAGGTAACCATCATCATCCATTATACGCACGACCTGCCGGGTAAGTTGGCCTGATTTGTTAAATTCCCGTTCAAGAGAAGATTTTAAAATTTTGTTGTCATACTCCATGGTGAGCTCGCGAAAGAGGAACCCATCTTCTGTGATAGCAGAAATCCGGTTTCCCATCTCATCATAGGTATAGCCGGTCTTTTCGATCAGCTCGTCATCCGAATTATATTTAATTAGTTGAATCAGATTACCTTTGTCATCATATTCATTTTCAATCCGATACTCGTCATCACCATCCATGTGCTCCTGCCTGAGAATCCGGCCTGCTTCATCCAGCGAAAATTTATTCTGACGGATAAGCTCTCCTTCTTCATGAAGCGATTCGAAAACAAGGTTACCATCCTGGTATTCAAAACGCTCAATCCGCTCGGTTTCGCCTTCATCGTTCACCCAGGTTTTGCAAACTAATTCATCATCGGCATTGTACTCATAATTGATGGTATCGCGCGAATCGTCGAGATAATGAATAAACCCTCCGGTTACCTTCCCGGCTTCGTCATATTCATATGTTGTCCGCTCTTCCGGATTGCCATCTGCATCATACGATTCTTCACTGATTTTAAACCCTCGTTCATCATAGTTATAAACTACCCTGCCGGCACTCTGTCCATAGGTATCATATTTGATTTCTTCCAGCAATAGCCCTTTTTCGTCGAAGTATTCCACCTGGATCAACGTCCGGTTTTTCGAAGTGCGCCATGGCTCAAACTCATCTTCCGGTGGTATTTGAATCAGATAAGCTTTTGATGATTTGATCTTTTTCATACTTACAGATTTCTTTAAATTTTCTGCAATGATAAAATAAATTAGGCATTCAGCCCCTTTTGAAGAATACAATGGCAAACATTTTCACCGGAATGCTCACCATCTCTGATCAGGCACTTAGTTCTAAATAGGGCTTGCTGAGAAACCTCTGATCCATTGATAAATAAGTTTCTGAAAAGAATATGATTATATCCTAATGCAGGGTTTTATGGCAATTATCTCCCAAATCCTTGCTTCAAAGATTGTGGTGCGCTGCACCTTTTATTTGTTTGTGGTGGGTATTTCTTCAAAGATTTCGGTGCTCCGCACCTGAAGCAAAAGCCACAGCGTGGCGAAATATTGGTAGAACAAAGGATTATAAGGAATTTTTAAGGTGCAGCGCACCGAAATATTTGCTTTCAAAATAGGCTTTTGGGGTTTTTCAGCAGCCCTTAATTAAATACCTCAATTAAAAAATCTGAAAGTCGGTTGTTCTATCCCCTTTTTTGATGATTCGACAAATCATATTTCATTACTTTTAATGATTGTACAGTAACCGGATTACTCCTTCTTTTGCATTTTATTTCAATCTTAATAAAACACCAAAAAAATGAGATCATTCATGCGTTTTTTAATTGTTGCGGCTGTTGTCGCGCTTTGGAGCATCACCATAACTTCCTGTGATACGGAAGATGAAAATAAACCTGCACCAAACGAAAATCAGTTTGTAAGTTTACAATCACCCTATTTGATCTGTTCAACCAGAAATCCCGGCGGAGTAGGGTTTGATTTTGAATATAATGACGAAAAAGGAGGGGCAAACAACCTTGACTCGCTTACTGTAACTGATTTTGAATACGATTTAAAAATCAGGACAATAAAAGGTGAAAAACCAGACGGCAGCCTGGGAGGGTTCCCTTATATCCGTTTATCTGCTTCAGCCCAGGCTGTAAATTACTCATCCATTGACACAACCTGTAAAGGTTATACCGATTTCCAGAATCTGAACAGTACAAATATTCAAACTTACACGCTGCAGTCTGATGATTCATCTTTCGACCTGTCTGCGGTTACTGTTGGAAATACCGGAAGTCCTCTGATGCAGGAGCTATTGCAGGAATACAATAAACTCATCATCGGGCAAAGATGGAAAGAAGCCGCTAATAATGATATTGCTGACGATGAACCAATATGGGTTATTAAAACCAGGGAAGGCAGAATTGTCAAATTTATTGTAACTGATTTTCCTGCTGATCCTGCACCTACATCAACAGGCTACATTGCTATTGAATGGGATGATCTGCCATAACACTGTTCAGGGGTAAAAGATGTTGATAATAACTGATTTACACGTAGAAATCAACCATAAAGAAGTATTGAAAGGAATAAATCTTTCAGTCCCTGAACATGAAGTACATGCTTTATTTGGTCCGAATGGTTCGGGTAAAAGTGTTCTGATTTCTGTTATAATGGGTTATCCTGAGTTTCAGATAACTAAAGGAGAAATTGTTTTTAATGGTATCAGAATCAATAATCTTACTATTGATGAAAGGGTGAGAATGGGTATCAGTGCTATGGAACAACGTCCCCCTGTAATAAAAGGTGTAACTCTTGGAAAGCTGGCAGAAATGATGGTAAGAACAGCAAAAAGGAATGTCAATGATATCACAGGACTATCCGGTCAATACGACATGAACAGGTTTCTTGGTCGTGATATCAATGATGGATTTTCAGGAGGAGAGATCAAAAAAGCAGAAATGTTTTCCCTTATTCTTGCCCGACCGTCTTTTGTAATACTTGATGAGCCCGATTCAGGAGTTGATCCTGAACATTTGAAAACCATCGGAAAAATGATCAATCAGTCTTTAAATATCAGGGATATACCAGGCGAACGATGCAAACAATGGGATAAAAATTCCGGAATTATTGCCACCCACTCAGCGGCTGTACTGGACTATGTGCATACTGATAAGGCGCATATAATGATTGACGGACAGATAAAATGTACGGGAAACACAGTTGTTTTGATGACTCAGATTCGTGATTACGGCTATGAGTATTGCATAAAATGCCAGAAAACTTTGAATGATGACAACAAGAATTAATCAAAATAATCCTGAAAGATCTTCACATGTTGACTTTTCGAAGTACAGACCTCTAAAAAATACCGGTACTACACATCATCGACTTTTTCATATAAACATGGATGACATTGATAAACTAAAACATGTGGGTATAGATTTGAAAAAAAGGTCAAAAACCGGTACTTTTATACTTTACGATAATCACATCCTCACCACTTCTTCAATGAATGAAGGAGTAGAAATTCTTCCTCTGCCTGAAGCTATAAAACTTTACCCCTGGATAAAAGAAAAGTATTTCTTTAATGCAATGGATAAAAATAGGGATGAGTTTACCCGCCAGGTGGATGATGGTACTCCGGGATATTTTATTTGGATTAAAAAGAATACAAAACTAGAAAAGCCGTTGCATGCAGGTTTGTTAATGCATACACCAGGAAGTTCAATGCTTGTGCATAACATTGTAGTGGTTGACGAAGGCGCTCATCTCCACCTTATCACAGGATGTACTTCAGGAAGTCAGAATAAATCAGGACTGCACATTGCTGTGAGCGAACACTATGTGGGGGAAAATGCAACATTTATAAATACAATGATTCACAACTGGGGAGCTGATTTTGTGGTAAGACCCCGGTCGTCATCTATTGTTGATGCAAATGCAATGTATATCAGCAATTATTATTCGATAACCCCCCCAAAAGACATTGAATCCATTCCATACACCAATCTCAGAGGGGAAAATTCATCCGCAAAATACATGACAGTTTTAACTTGTATGCCTGATACCTTTTGCGATATAGGAGGTACGGTGCTGTTGAGCGGAGAGAATTCAAGTGCAGAGCTGGTTGCAAGAGCTGTTAACTACGGTGGAACTGTAATCCAGACGGGTTTGCTTATTGGTGCTGCCAAAGGTGCACGAGGTCATGTTGATTGCTCTGGCATGATGCTGAGTGATAAAGGAATTATTGAAGCAGTTCCGGGATTAAGATCAACCCATCCTGATGCCCGAATGTCGCATGAAGCAGCCATCGGGAAAATTGATAAAGGAGAGGTAAACTACTTACAATCCAAAGGGCTGGAAGAGATGCAGGCTGTTTCTTTAATCATCAGAGGGTTTTTGAATATAGATATTGAAGATGAGGGTCTTGAAGAAGATTTGGGAAGAACAATTCAACAAATAGCCTCCCTCTCAGGTCATGGTGAATAAAAAAAACATATGGATAGAAATTTGATTTACACGGCAGCGGCATTTGCTTTATTCATCGTGTGTCCACGAATGGCAGGCATGCTAAATGTGGTTTGCAAAAACTCAGACCTTCCACTAATGAAAACAACACTGATTGCATCCGTGATCTCAATCCCGCTGACTTTGGCCATGGTTTGGATATTTTCAAAGTTTGGACTTGCCATGGCATTTGCTTTTTGTATTCTCACAGATGTAGCCTGCGCATTAATCCTGAAAGAGGTCAGTCTTAAAGCCGGCATTGAAACAATTGTAATCGCTTTGTTTGTGTTCCTTGCTGTAAAAGCAGCTCCTCACATTGCGGAAACCATCATCAGATAACCCCGATATTAAGATAGTGTTACAGAATTTTGACAGTAGAAATCATTTAAAAATAATCACAATGCGTTTTATAAATTTCATTAAACGGTTGGCAATCCTCATTCTTACAGTTCTTTCAACAGTTGTTTCAGCACAGAAAATGAACCGTATTGAAGGCCTGGTATCCGACCAAAACAGTAAAAATCCGGTTGAATTTGCCAATATCTCCGTTAAAAATTCGGCCATCGGCACAACCACCGATGCCTTGGGCAGGTTTAAGATCAGCATTGAGTCAGAAAAGCAAACCGTTATTGTCGTCAGCCATATCAATTATTACAAAAAAGAAGTGGCCATCACTGACAGTTTATTATCCGGCCGAATCCACATCTTTCTTACGCCAAAAAAAATTCAGTTGTCTGACGTTGTCATTTCGGCAGGTTTATACGAACAGCCATTGGATAAGCTTACACAGTCAGGCGAACTGATTTCATACAGGGAAATTGTGGACAACATGAATTCCAACATCACCGACATGCTGGATAAAACACCGGGCTTTACACGGGTATGGGAATATCATTCACCGGTAATTCTGCGCGGACTGAACTCAAACCGGCTTATTATCATGAAAGACGGCAACCGGCGGATAGGAACTTTCCCGGGAGGTTATTTCGGACAGGATATGAACATTTACGACACAAAACAGGTGGAAATCATTAAAGGTCCGGGTTCTGTTATCTACGGAAGCGGCGCAATATCAGGCATTATCAATGTCATCAGCGGTGATCCGTTTGGCGCAGATAAGAACAGTGTTCAGCTAAATACCGGCTATGGCAGCAATAACAACGAGTTTCTCGAAATGATTAAAATCTGCCATAAAAAAGAAAAATACGGCATTTCGGTAAATGGAAAATACCGCAAAACAGGCGACATGATTTACGGTAATGGAGAGACAGCCGAAAACAGCAACGTGGAAGACCGGGATTTCTCTTTTAATACCGGAGTTAAATTATCCGATCAGCATAAAATTATTATGAATGCCGGCTATCATTACGGCGACTGGGGAAAACCAAGAGGCTTCAACGGACCTGAAAAAAGATTTACCAAAATACGAAACGAAGAAGAAAATTTCCACGCTGACCTTTCTTACGTTTATACTCCCGGAGGTTTCATCGAAACGGTAAACCTGAACATGTACTACGATAATGGCTGGCGCGATTACTACCAGTACAAGTACAGCACTACGAGCGGCAATTTGTCAGCTCTTGACCTGGTGCATTATAAAGACAACTATGGCGGAGGGCGTTTATATGCCGTCCTGAACTTAGCTGAAAACAACAAGCTGACAACCGGTTTTGACGCTTACCTTTTCCGGCTGGACAGCCCGTCCGAAATATTTGATTATTATAATAATACACATGGAACATTATCAGGTTCAAAAGACGCAGGTCAGCAAAATCTGGGAATGTTTATCAACGATGAATGGCAATTCGCAGAAAAATGGCGGATGGTATCGGGCATTCGCTTTGATGCTGCCGGAGTGCTTGAAGGCAGGACTGACACAACAAGCGGGCGGACTGAAAAAAGAGAAGCTTTCAGCGGAAATGTCGGTTTTGTTTATTCGCCGGATCAAAGCACTCACATTTCTTTCAATGCTGGCAGAGCTTTCCGGATGCCGGCTGCCGAAGAACTGTTTACAAAAATAGTAAGCTGTAAAGGAATAAAGGTGGGCAATCCTGATTTAAATCCCGAATATAGCTGGAATATTGATCTTGGCCTGCGGGGCAGAACCATGAACCAAAAACTGAAATACGACATAGCATTATTTTACAACAGCCTTGAAGATTTTATCAACGAAGCCCCCTCTGACGATCCTGATGTTGACTTTACCTTAAAAAATACTGATGCACGCCTGGCAGGAGGAGAAATATCGGCAGATTATGGTTTCGATAATGTGTTGAAACCTTCCGATGCACTTTACGTTGGTGCAGGCGCTGCATTTGTTTACGGTACTGATCTGGCGGAAGAAAAAGACACCCCTTTGTTTGGAATCCCGCCGCTGAAAGTACTGGCAGAAGTGAATTACCGCGGGTTGGTCAACAAAAAGTGGATTACCGGCTATACCCTGAAACTGGATACCGAAATCGCCACAGCTCAGGACAGGGTAGCAGAAATACCGGAAGGAACCGACGGCGGCCCGTGGGGATATGTCCCGTCGGATGCTCATGCTGTTGTTAATTTTGCTCTTGGCTTCAATTCCAATTCACTTCCCGGTTATCCGAAACTCAGATTTATCGTCAGCAATATTCTGGATAACGATTATCAGCCATTTGGTTCATATATACCTGCAATGGGCAGAAATATTAAAATCATATTATCGTTTCATTTTTAAAATTTTTATCATGAGAAAGAATGTATCCTTTTTGGCTTATGCCATGATGCTGCTTTTGGCAGTATCCTGTAATCAACCAAACTCCGGACAGGACAACACTGACAACAAAACTGCCGTCAAGTCCGGCTACCTGTCGGTGGAAGAAGCCATCGAACAGGGTAACCTGCTGGCAAATCAGACTGTTGCTGTCGAAGGCATCATTGAACATGTCTGCAAACACACCTGGAAAAGATTCAAAATAGTGGATCAGGAAGGTAAGAATGAGCTGAAAATTGAACTGGGCGACAAATTTCCCTCCGTGGATGCGTCAATTTTAGGAAAAAAAGCCCGCGTCACAGGGAAATTAATCCCGATAAGGATGGATGAAAAAATGGTGATGCAGTGGGAACAAAAAATGAAAGAAAATCACAAGGGAGACGAAAACACCCTGCATTACAGAGAGGAACTGGCATTGATACAAAATATTTACAAACAAATCATCTCTGGCGAAATTCCTTATTATACGATGTATTCAGTCGAGGCGGAAAACTATGAGCTGGAATAAAAAAGAAGTACAGCGCTGGTTTCGTATTTTACACAGAGATATTGGTTATCTTGCCGTGGGCATAACATTGGTTTATGTCCTTTCCGGTTTTTTTCTGTCGCACAAAAACATCTTCTCAGCTTCAAAAACAGAAACATTTTCGGTTGTATTTCCTGAAAAACTGAATGGTGAAAGCTTTTTCAATTACTGGAGTTCAAATATATCTTTGAAGCTCAACCATTACAAAGAAACCGACGACAATATTCAATTCTTTATTGAAGGAGGAACTGGATATTACAACAAATCGAACGGGGAGACGACTTACGAGATTTATAAAGAACGTCCGGTTATTACTTTTTTAAACCAGCTTCATAACAACCAGAAGTCAGGCTGGATTTATATTGCTGACATTTATGCTGTTATATTAGCATTTCTGGCCATTTCAGGCTTATTTATGGTAAACGGCAAAAACGGATTTTTAAACCGTGGTTTATGGCTGATGATAGTCGGGATAATCATTGTATTGTTGTTTGTTTTTCTGAAGTAAAACCTTTGCTGCTGCAAAATATATCTTCCCTTTAATTGTCCAAATGCTGTTTTTTCGATAAGCTCAATTTCCCGGTGTGGATCACGCTTCTGTTTTCTTTTCCTGCCGATGATTTTAGTGTCCTTTAATAGGAAAGATAAAAAAAGGAGTAGGGGAGCGAGCGGGTTGTATTATCCTGGGTATAAAAAACCAATTTTAATCACTGAAAACAGAAGATTTTTCTTTAAAGAAAACCTTACCGCTAAAACTCGAAGTCAAGGTGATGCTCATAAAAGAAAAAGATGACTGATCTTTCAATCATTTACTAAACGTAAATAATGCTTAACAATGGTTAATTTAAAATGGTTCTAAATTTTAACGTTATTAAAGATTTTAGCAGATAACTGTTGTTTTGTTTTCTATTTTTGTAAAAAAGATGAAACCGGAAAAACGGAGATAGTAATTTGATAAGCAGGAACAGAGACTTCGGGATTCCGGTAAAGCATTGTAAGATAAGGTTTGGATATGGTTTTGATCGCGTGCTTGACGAAGCGGTGCTGTGGAAAAAAGAATGTGTTTTGCATCAAATTTTTATGAAGAGAATTAACATTTTTAAAATTTAAATAAAATGAAGTACTGATGGAAATTGCTTAACAACAATACTGGTGATTGGAGCACTTGCAACGACCATTATGTTGAGAATGAGTGATGGTTTCGATTGTATCAAATAAAAAAGAAATGAAAAACAAACTGGTTACCATCGTATCTGACCAGACGATACCCAATGTACTGCTGATAAAAGAACTGGGCAGTAATATTCAGTGCTTTATTTTTTTGACTACAGATGCGATGGAAAAAAAATTCAAACGAACAGCCATTATTGATACCTGCGAAATACCTGAGAAACAAATTGTAAACATTACCATTTCCGAAGATAAACCATCAAGCATAAAAAAAACGCTTTATGACCATTCGCTCGGGCTTGAACCTGATGCCCATTACCATGTGAACATCACCGGTGGTACCAAAATGATGTCTTTAGCGGTTTATGAATATTTTCGCAACCTGAACAGTACCTTTTACTATTTGCCAATTGGCAAAAATGTATTGTCGAAATTCAAAACCCAATTTGATGGACAAACTGTTGCACTTGAAAACAGACTTTCATTACATGAGTATTTGCTGGCTTGCGGAATCAGATACAATTTTAAAGAGAAGTTCTTTTTAACTGAAGAGAACTGCTTTGAAATTTTCAGAGATTACAAAATAAATGATTTCATATTTGAAAAATTCCCGGTTGAAACGGCTGAAAAAATGTCTGCATTTATTGTTAAGCCTGACAACATCAGGGGGATATGGTTTGAAGAATTCGTTTTCTATTATCTTAAAAAGAATCTGAAACTTCCTGATAAAATGATCGCCTGTTCAGTAAAGGTTTTTAAGGATAAGGATGTACAATACGATGACAATGAATTTGATGTAATGTATGTAAAAGACAACGAGCTCAATGTGATTGAATGTAAAGTACAACTGGGAGCAAACCCTGCCCAGAAAATCGACGGGATTCTTTACAAACTCGGAGCTATCAACAAAAATTTTGGGTTAAAAACCAACTCTTTCGTTTACACATTAAGCGATCTGCGCAATAAATGGGGAAGCTACAGTAAAGTCCTTTTACGTAAATGCGAAGTAATGAATATTAAGCCGCCTTTTGATAAAGAAAAATTTAAAGAATTTAAATTTTCAATCCTTTAATATAATAATCAAGTTATGGAAAGAAAAGTTTTTTTATCAGTACTTGGTACAGGATATTACAACGAAACAAAATATTTCTTTAAAGAAATTGCCAGCGATGAACCTGCTACCAGATTTATTCAATATGCTGCTGTAAAGCATTATTGTAATTCATGGAGCAAAGAAGATGATATATTAATATTTCTGACGAAGGATGCACGTAAAACAAACTGGAATCATCCTGCTCAGAATAATTTGAATAATAAAAAGCCGTATGAAGGTTTAAGTTATAAACTTGAAGAGTTGGGACTGACAGCTAATATTAAAACAATTCCTATTCCAGATGGCAATAATGAAAAGGAAATTTGGGAAATATTTCAAATAGTTTATAATCAATTAAAAGATAATGATGAAGTTTATTTTGATATCACTCATGCATTTCGCTTTTTACCAATGCTTTTGATGGTTCTGATAAATTATTCAAAATTCCTTAAATCTATAAAAATCAAAAGCATTACTTATGGAAATCATCAAATGGAAAAAGATGGTTATTCTCCGGTAATTGATATTACCAGTTTATCACAATTACAGGATTGGACAAGCGCTGCAAATGAATTTATCTCATTTGGAAGTGTTAAGAAAATATCAGACCTGTCATTGCAAACACTCTTACCCCTTATTAATGTAAAAAGAGGAAAAGACAATGTTTTGTCATCGCTGAGAAAACTGAGTGTTCTGCTGCCAAGATTTGTCAAAAATCTTCAAACCTGCAGAGGAGCGAAAATTGTTGAAAACTACGAAGGGAAGGAGATATTCTCAATATTAAATTCAACAGATGTAGGGCTTATTCAACCTCTTAATCCAATTCTTAGTAGAATAAAAAATGAAATGAATATTTTCAGTACTCCCGATAATGTTTTAAATGGTTTCAAATCAGTTGACTGGTGCATAAGAAATGATTTAACACAACAGGCAATAACATTATTGCAGGAAATAATATTGACTTATATCTGTGAAGAAATGCATCTCGATCACAAAAAGATTGGTAACCGGAATTTGATTAGTAGTTGTATCAATATTGCTGCAAAGAAAATTGATGAGTGTGATTGGGAAAATGAAGCTTTGGAAGATAAAAATCTTACAAAAACCATATTGAACGACTCATTATTTCTGCAAAAGATTAAAAAAGAATACATGGTATTGTCTAATCTAAGAAATGACATAAATCATGCTGGTTTTACTGAAAGTGCTATGAAAGCTGATACTTTCGAGAAACGCATCAAAGAAATCCATTGTTCAATTTTAGCAAAAATAATATAAATGTTAGTCAACCTTTCCAATCATCCGTTTGATTTTTGGGATGAAAAGCAGCGCAATGAAGCGCACGATAATTATGGAAATATTGTGGATATCCCCTTTCCCGATATTTCGCCAACGGATGATACGAAGATGTTAGTAGAACTTGCAAAACAATATGTTGGTATCTGCCTGGAAAAACTTAATGGTTCTTCCGAACCTCATAATGCAGTGCATCTGATGGGTGAAATGACTTTCTCCTTTGCTCTCGTAGCTGCATTACAGCGGGAAGGAATAACCTGCATTGCATCAACTGCCCGAAGGAATGTAAGCGATTTTGGCAACGGGCAAAAAAATGTCCGGTTTGATTTTGTCTCTTTCAGAGAATATCCCCGAATTACCATTTAATTCATTTGAAATGCAAGACATTAATGATTATTTTCCTTTTATCCTGAATAGTGATCAAAAAACTGCCTGTGAAAGCATGTTGTCGTTTTTCGACAATAATGATCATGTTTTCCTTCTTACTGGTTATGCGGGAACAGGCAAAACCACTATTCTTGGCGGTATGCTTGATTACCTGGATGAAATTAAAAGACCCTACGAACTTTGGGCAACAACCGGAAGAGCCGCAAAAGTACTGGGTAACATAACTGGCCGTCAGTCCAAAACCATTCATTCAGCCATTTATATCCTCGACAATGAGACTTCGAAACTTGATGAGGAGAACAAAAAACTGGCTTTCAAACTGAGAAACAACAGCAGTGATGAAGATACCATTTATTTTGTTGATGAGGCTTCGATGATCTCCGACAGAGTTGAAAATAATCAAATGCTGCTGTTTGAAGATGGTAGATTCATGGAACATCTGTTCAAATATGTAAGCCACAGAAAACTGGTTTTTATTGGTGATACAGCTCAGCTTCCTCCTGTGAATTGCGATATCACTGCGGCTTTGGATAGTGAATACATTGAATCAAAATACCGGAAACAGTGCATAACTGTGCTGCTCAAAGAAGTAATGCGGCAACAGCTCCACAGCGGAATACTCTGGAATGCAACACAACTGCGTACCCGGATGCAACCGCCAATACCACCGCTGGCAATCAGAGCTTCCGGGTTTTCTGATGTTGATGTGGAAAAAAATACCTGGACTGCCGTCAGTGATTTTGTTGTTGATATGAAAAAAAACGGGATTGGAAATGCTGTTTTTATTGCTGCAAGCAACGGTAGCGTGCATTATTTGAATTCGCAAATACGCAACAACTATTATGGAAAACCTGACCTTCCGCTACAAAAAGGAGACTTACTCATGGTCATTCAAAACAATTTCCATTATGATCTGGCTAACGGGCAGTCAGTTAAACTTTTAGATTTCTACCCAAAGCCAATAAAACAACATAGTTTGACATTTATTGATGCATTGGTCGAAATTCCTGAAACTGCAGGCAGGAAACAAGTAATGCTACTAATGGACATTTTGCAGAGGAAAGAACCAAATCTGACCCTTTTTGAAGAAAATGAGCTGATGAAGAACTTTGTAATACGAATGAGAGAAAAAAGAATAAAACCAAAATCAGATGCGTTTATCAATCACTTTCTTTCCGATCCATTCATCAATTCACTGCGGGTAAAATACAGTTATGCCATTACATGCCATAAAGCACAGGGTGGTGAGTGGAACAGGGTGTATGTTGGCAGCGAACCCGCAATGGATTATTTCTCACGCGATTATCTTTACAGGTGGCACTATACAGCCATAACAAGGGCGAAACAAAATCTGATATTTACCAACAGCAAATATCTTTATTAATATGCAACTCATTCTCAATACTTTTGGAACTTCACTCACCAGAGACAACAACATGTTTCTGGTTGTGAACAAGGATGGTAAACAGCATATTCATCCCGATAACGTTAAATCAATTCTCATCAGCAAAGGAGCAAGCATTACATCCGATGCTGCATTGCTTGCCGTTGAAAAGGAAGTAGAAGTGATTTTTGTTGATGCCGTAGGACAACCAAAAGGAAGGCTTTGGAGTGTTAAGTATGGTTCAGTTTCAACAATCAGACGTAAGCAACTCGACTTTACCTTTTCAAAAGCTGCTATTGATTGGATTAAAACAATTATTATGAATAAAATTGATAATCAGTCGGCTTTGCTCTTATCACTTACATCTGATGATCAGACTAAAGAAAACAGGGTTAATTCCGCAATTAATAAACTGGAGGATTATAAGAAAAAAATTGAATCTGTCGAAAGTTTTGTTATTTCTGATGTTGCAGCAAGTTTGCGGGGATGGGAGGGTGCTGCTTCAAAATATTATTTTGAAACGCTGTCGCTATTTATGCCTGATCAGTATCATTTTAATGGAAGAAGTCAACATCCGGCAACTGATGTATTCAATTGTATGCTTAACTATGGGTATGGTATGCTTTATGGTAAAATTGAGGGTGCTCTGATTAAAGCCGGTATTGACCCTTATGTTGGCGTATTCCACAGAGATGATTACAACAGACCTGTGTTGGTTTTCGATGTTATTGAAAAATTTCGTGTTTGGGTTGATTATGTTGTAGTTGCTTTGCTTACGCAACAAGTAATCAATGAAGATTGCTATAGTATAAAAGAGGATGGTTCATACTGGCTCGAAACTCTTGGACGAAGAATCCTGATCCAATCATTGAATGATTATATGGAAGAAATCATTAAAATGAACGGGTTAGACCGTACTCGTGAAACTCATTTACAGCTTTTTGCACAGGATTTGGCACAGCAGTTTATTAAATTTAAAAGCGAAGAATAATTAAAGATCGTGATCAATGATACAAGCTGGAAAATCAATTACGACGGTTGATGATCCCTTAATTAAAACAACTGTTGAACATCTCAGCAAATCGATCATCAATCCAAAACCTGAAATACGAGCGTCTATAAATCAACTCAGAACCGTATTAACGATTGATCCAAGAAAGTATAGTGCTCTTAAACGAAATCTACCCTACATTACTTGCGGCATTTTTAATCCGCCTTATCGAAAAACTTCGAATTTTGCCAGTATCGAGGTTTTTATTATTGATATTGACCATCTTTCAGAAAAAGAAATGAAACCAGAGGAACTCAAAGAACAATTAAAAAAAGATCAGCGGATCGAATTGATGTTCATATCTCCAGGTGCCGATGGTCTTAAAATCTTGTTCAGATTATCCGAAAAATGTTATGACCATGTCAGATATAGTATGTTTTACAAAGTATTTTCTCAGGCATTTTCCAATCAGTACAGTTTAAATCAGGTTATTGACGCCCGCACTTCAGATGTTACACGTGCCTGTTTTATCAGCTTTGACAATAATGCATACTACAATCCCGCAGCTGAAAAAGTAAATATGTCTGCATTTATTAACTTTGATGATCCTGCGCAATTGAATGAAGCTAAAAAGCTTTTTGATGAAATTGCTCCTCCTGCTGAAAATAATAACAGCGAAAAAATGCTTACCGAAGATGTTATTCTTCAAATCAAACAAAAACTTAATCCAAACATCAAAACTTTCAAGGAAAAAAACATTTTTGTACCTGGTGAACTGGAATCTGTTATGGAAAAATTGAAAGAACATGTTGGACAATATGACATTAATTGTGATACAATCAGGAATATTCATTATGGTAAGCAAATAAGGTTTACAAGCGGGGTTCATTTTGCGGAGATTAATCTGTTTTATGGTAAAAAAGGATTCGTTATTGTGCCAACAACAAAAACGGGTTCAAATCAGCAATTGGCCGAAATCGTTAAAACACTGCTCTGCGAATTGCTTTATCCTCAGTAAACTGAATTTCAGCATTTCGAACAATAACTATTATCAAACCTTTTACCTAAATTGTAATGCCACGTAAAAAAAAGACTCCAGAACTGACTTTTATTGAAAGAGTCAGACGCATCAGGTCAGCAGGTATCTACAATTACAAAGCTGTAAATCAGCTATCGGGCAATGAAGACGAAATTATGGAAGACCTTCCCTCACGGGTAAAAAAGGTATTGGGAATTTTTAACAATGCATCAAACAACAGCAGAAGTATGATCTATTTTATAATGTATGACATCGAAAATAACAAAATCAGAACTTACATTGCAAAATATCTGCAGCATAAAGGATGTACCAGGGTGCAAAAGTCGATTTTCCTGGCTGATACAGACAGGAAAGTATTTGATGATATTCACAAAACACTAAAGGAAGTGCAGGAATTATATGACAATTTCGACAGTATTATGCTAGTTCCGGTTTCAACAGATCAGATTAAAGCAATGAAGCTTATTGGACAAAATATTGATTTTGATCTTGTTCTTCACAATAAGAATACTTTGTTTTTTTAATAATGATAAATCATGGAAACAAATAACCATCATTCAGCCTACTATGCAGCGCTGCAACACTATGAACAGCAACAGGATGATACATCCAAAAGGTATTTGTTTAAAGTGTTGATGGATTATTTAAAAATCGCTGCCAAAAAGGTAAATGCCGAGAATTTTTTAAAAATAATCAGGCAAATGGATGGTTTTGGGATGATTGAAGTCGGAACAATGGCAAATCAAATCATATGGAGGTACGTCGCTCTTTTTGCCAAGCTAAAAATTACTGAACAGTGCAATTTGGATACATACACTGGCCTGTTCAAATACCTGCAAAAGCTTGCCTATAAAAAACCCTCACTGGAACATTCATTACTGCTGAAGTTTTTTTTGAAACACAACGATCATTACAATATGTTTGAACAGTTTATCGATTGGTGGGACATAAGAAATTTCAGAAAAGAAGATTACCTTTCTGAAACTTTTAAAGAAATCACCTACCCGGCATTGGTTGAATCATTTTATAATACTTATTCCAAACTGATTTTATCCAACATTACACTGAGTAAAACAAAGCTGACGCAGGAACACGAAAAAAAAACAGGTAATCTTATTGAAAACATGGAAAACCTTTACCATGAATACAACAATTTTAAATTTTTCCCTTACTACATTGCCAAGCTCAAAATTGCAACAGGTAAAGAAGTAAATACGATCCCTCCAATCTTTCTCGATTTTGC
>RZYY01000205.1 GCA_009930115.1 Sphingobacteriia bacterium
TCATTCATCAATTAAAATCCTGGCTAAGAAGCACATATTCCTGGGTTCATCAATATCACATTGAAAAATATCTGGATGAATTCAGTTTTCGAATCAACCGCTCAATTTTTAAGCAAACTATTTTTCATACTCTTATTGCAAGAATGCTGATGGTTAAACCGCTTACTTATCAAATGATTAAAATAAGTAACTAATTGAACACCTCAAAAGTTTTTACACTCACAAAAGATTGAGAAGCGCTTACAATAGCTTGAAGACCAATCTAAAATGGTTGTTTACCTATCAGGATCATATCGAACATGGAATACCTAACCTGGACAAGCCAGAACCAAAAAGGAAAAATGCGTAACTTTACTTGATGAAACTATTGACAGAAACATACAAAAGCGAGATATCCTGTGTACTTTCCTGTTTCGACAGGCTAATACTCAGCGGTACTATGCCCGAGATATCATACAGTCAGGGAATGACAAAATACATGTACTAAAATGGGATCAGGATATTTGACTATCCCAAATTTGCCGAGCCATTTAAAGAAACCATCCGTTCAAATGCTGAACAGATAGCCAAAGAGCACAATGTGGAAATAGAGTTCATCCGCAAAGCTGGCGTCAGAAAAGAATCCATCATTTATGAGAAGATATAAAAACGTGGCAATCATCCGGGCATTGTCCATATTATCTCAGCCATGGAAGGGTGCACGACCTATAAACCGTGGCATGATAAAACAACGGGAAAAACTTTCTTAAAACCTTACACCAGCAAATGTTTGCATTACTATTTTTATTTTATTGACGAGCAGGTCAGCCTTGGATATGTGCGTGTACCTACATGGAGCCCCTTCCGTTTGCAGGTTTACATCAACGGGCACAATTTACTGGCATCGGAATTGAAACAGGCAGGGATTTAATTTTCCATGATAGACAACGCCTTCGATAGCCTGGAAGATGCTGATAAAGCGCAAAAACTTTCGGACAAGATCAGCATTGAAAAACTTCACCGCAAGCTAGATGAGTTTGCCTGGCAGTTCTGTCCGGTGTATAAAGACTTTAACCTTAGATATCACTAGAGCGTGATGCAAGGCGAATATGCCACCGACATTGTGATTATAAAACAGGAAAGTTTACAAACAATTTACAGTAAACTTGTGGCAACAGCCACACACAAGGCAGCCTGAAAACGGAAGTGCAGCTCACACTGCTGCCAAGCCATATTGAGTGGAATTAGTTGAGAAGGTTGAAGAGTTTAGAAGTTGAGAAGTTAAACTCTTAAACCTTTAAACTCTTCAACCATAATACATAAACAAGATAACATGACAGAACAAAAATTAAAAGGACAGGCAACGCCCGAACAAATTGAGGAGTGGAAAAAAAAGCATGGCCAGGTAAAAGGGCTTATTGTTGACGGTCATATCTGTTATTTGAAAAAGCCCGACCGCAAGACGTTGAGCTTTGCAACTGTTGCCGGGCAAAAAGACCCGCTAAAATTCAACGAGATACTGCTCAACAACTGCTGGCTTGGCGGCAGCGAGGAGATAAAAACGGACGACGACCTGTTTTTGAGTGCAGGGGCAAAGATATCTGAACTCATCACGGTAAAGGAAGCTGAGCTGGTAAACTTGTAGAGGCTTCGGGGGTTGAGGACGGGGAGTGGATACGAAAGATTGACGCTCAGCTAAGATATTATTTACACATCCCTGACCCCGACAGCCTTACGGATGAGGAATGGGCACGTCGGATAAAAGAGCTGGAGTGGTTGCGCAGGGAGGAGGCGAAAGTAAATCAGCGTTAAAAAGCGGAGAAAAGTAATACCAGAAAAAGGTACAATCCGGCAAGTACTGCTATAAATTTTAGTAAGAAAATGGCTTCTGATTTTTTTTGTGAATCGCCAAAAACAAGGAAGTATATAATCATAAAAGGCAGTAAGGGTACTGCCCAGATCATTGAACTAAAAATCCATTTTCCGAGGTGTGTAAATGTCGAAACAACACCGATTGTAATGTAAATAATCAAAATCAGCATCAACATAATGGCTAATGTTTTAGAATATACCTTGTCGCTTCAGGATCAAATTAGCGCAAAATTAGCTAAAATTGGCGTTGGTTCCGATAATGCGTTAAATAAATTCAGCGCATTGCAACTTCAATCAAAAAAAACAAGCCAGTTGCTGAAAGATATGGGCGGTTCTGTTGGTTCTTTGCGCGAAAAGCTCAACCTGCTGAAAGCCGAAAAGGAATGGATTCCGGCCAGCAACCTGACATCAATACGCAGGTACAACCAGGAGATTAAGAAGCTTGAAAATGAGATCACCAGGCTCGACACTGTAAATGGCAGCGTGTTTAAAACCAAATTAAAGGATGCCATCAGTAACGTGCCTTATGCTAACTTGTTGACAAATCCTGTTGCTCAGGCGGGTGTTGCTCTTTTTGCAGCCGGTAAAATGGCGTTGAATTTTGATGAAGGCATGGCTAAAATTAATACCACTGCCCAGCTCACCCCCGATAAGCTTAAAGCATTAAAATCGGAGTTGATTGATATAGGGACAAAGGTTGGTGCTGACCTGTCAACCGTACCCGATGCCTTTGAAAAAATCATTTCGCAAACCGGCGATGCCACATTGAGTGTTGAGATTTTAAAATCATCACTGCTGGGAGCTAAAGCCGGATTTGCCGACCAGAATGTAGTAGCGTCTGCCCTGGCCAATACGCTTTCGCTGGTAGGTAAAGAAAATACTACTGCGGCTGAGGTGCTCGATACACTGTTTGCAGCCAAACGGGTAGGCGCCGGAGAGTTTGCCGACTTTGCAAATTACATCCCTACACTTATAGCAAGCGGCGATGCCCTTGGTGTTAAGTACAAAGAGGTAGCAGGGCTTTTTGCTTTTATGACAGCCAAAGGATTGAAGGCTGAAAAGGCAAGTACTTTACTCGAAAATGCTTTTAATGCTCTTGGCAAATCTGATATTACATCCGGCATGGAAAAAGCCGGTATTGGCATCTTTAATCCTGACGGATCGCGAAAACAGATGGATGTGATTTTTGGCGACTTACAAAAAAAGCTGCAGGAGTTCGGAAGTAACGACCAGGCAAAATCTAATTTTCTCGAAGCGATCGGACTAAAGGATGCGCAGGCCAGACAGGCTTTCATGGTGCTTTCGAGCGATGGGGCTAAACTTACACAAACACTTAACGACGTAAGAAACGCACAAGGCGAAGCTGATGCAGCTTTTAATAATTCGCAAAACGGAATGCAAAAAATGTCGATGCTCTGGTCGCAAATTCAAAAATTAGGGATCAGTTTCGGAGGCATAATATCAACAATCCTGATACCTGCACTCTCCGGGATGTTGGTTGTTCTTACACCTGTATTCGATTTGCTCTCATGGATTTTTAACGCCATTTCAGAAGGTAATCCGTGGGTAATTGCACTGGCAGGTGTAATCGGATTGTTAACCATTGCATATAATGCAAATGCTATTGCGCTGAAAATTCAGTGGTGGTGGCTCAACCGAGATGTAATTTCTAAAAAACTGGCTGCATTCTGGTCGGGTGTTTTGGCTGCCAAAACAACGTTATGGGCAGGCGCACAATGGCTACTTAACATTGCAATGGATGCTAACCCTATTGGATTGATCATTCTTGGTATTGCTGCTCTCATTGGCCTTGTGGTGGTGATTGTGAAAAAATATGATGAGTGGGGTGCATCACTTACTTTTTTGTTGGGGCCGTTGGGCATGATCATCAACGTGATAATGTCGCTCAGACGGCACTGGGATTCTATTGTGGAGGCGTTTAAGACGGACGGGATACTTGGCGGCCTGAAACGTATCGGTATAGTGCTGCTGGATGCAGTATTGATGCCGGTGCAGCAATTGCTTAATTTGCTGAGCAAAATACCAGGACTTGGCCATCTGGCAGGTAAAGGCGCCGACTACATACAAGGCATACGCGAACGGCTTGGGCTGGACACGAAAGAAAAGATTACCCAGAATCAATTTGTACTTGCACCCACCAGCAACCAGATGGATTTTGGATGGCGACCCAATGCATCCAACAC
>RZYY01000206.1 GCA_009930115.1 Sphingobacteriia bacterium
ATCCTGTGGAGGTGCTATTGTGTGGACAGGCATTGAGAATACTGGAATAATTGCTTATGGTAATGATTCATTCACTCCGGTTAAAGACGGGTTTGCTAATAATGAACCTTTTAATTATAAGGTTTTTTCGTGGAACGTTCAAAAGGATTATGAGGCTGTTGTTTCCTGCAATGAAAACCTGCCTTCCACATGCCTGACTTTTGTTCCCAATGGTTTATCCGGTCTTGATACTCTTGATGCTTCAGGTTTTTACCTCATAGTGCAGGCAAGTGACAGTATGGTATGCTCGGGGGCCTCTGTTCAGTTGAATGCGATTCCATCAGGCGGAACAGGGGGATATACCTACCAGTGGACATCAGACCCGTCGGGTTTTTCATCTGACATCCCTGATCCTGTGGTAATTCCGGCAGCTACAACAACATATACCTGCCAGGTGACTATTCCTGGCAGTACGATAAGTGCTTGTTCGACAGTCGAAGTTGTTTTGCCTCCGGTGGCTTTTGCTGGCGATAATTCAAGTATTTGTGAGGGTGAATCTGTTATGCTGAATGGTGACACCATCAATGCAGGTATGTTTTATTGGAGTACTGCTGGTGATGGTTTTTTTTCGGATAATTCCATTCTGAATCCTGAATATTTTCCTGGTTCGGATGATATTAGTGCGGGATTAGTACAATTATGTCTTACAGCAGTCGGAGCGTCGGTTTGTCCTGATTCAACTGATTGTATGATGCTAACAATCAATTCCCTGCCGGATGTTACCTTAGAACCTTTTCCGGACTTTTGCGAAGGAGAGCCGGCATTTGACCTTTATGGCGGATTACCACCAGGAGGGATTTATTTTGTAAGCGGAATCCAGACAAACACTTTTAATCCAGAAATTGCTGGGGTTTATGATGTTATTTATCAATACACTGACCCCAACGGATGTACAAATGCGGCAAATGGTCAAATTATTGTAAATCCGCTGCCGCAGTTAAACTGCCCGGTTGATATGACTGTTTGTTGCAACGAAGACCCTGTTGTTTTAAATCAGGCTATTCCGCCAGGAGGCATTTATAGCGGAAATAATGTGATTGAAGGAGTTTTTTATCCTGATTGTGGCAACACAGGAGAGTTTATTATCCAATATGATTACACTGATCCAGAAACTGGTTGTTCTGACAACTGTACTTTTTTAATAACAGTTGTACAACTGCCGCAGGTTATTTGTCCGGAAGATTTTCAGGTTTGTATCAATGATCTTCCGTTTCTGCTTACCGGAGCCACACCCGAAAATGGATTTTATTCGGGTACTGGTGTTAATGACAATATCTTCGATCCTGCTATAGCCGGATTGGGAAACCATCAGATTCTTTATCACTATACTGACCAGAACGGGTGTTACAATTCATGTGGATTTAACATTGAAGTCAATCCTTTGCCATCAGTCAATGCAGGATTCCCTCAGATTTTTATCATTCTCCCAAATACATTAGTTACATTGGACGAGGCAACTGCAGAAAATTATACATCTATATTTTGGTCAACTTTAGGATCGGGTACTTTTAACGATCCTACTTTGGTAAACCCACAATACACACTTAGCGAAGAAGATATACAGGCTGGTTCAGTAATTTTATCCATAACAGGTACAAATGACTGCGGTTCATCAGCAGATCAGATTGTTGTTGTAATAAATGAGTGCCAGCCTGCAATCGTGGATGCAGGAAACGATGTCGTAATTTGCGAAAATGATTATTTAATCATTACAGATGCCATGGCTTTGTATTATTCTGAACTCCTTTGGTCAAATAACGGTGGTGATGGTGTATTTAATAACCCATCAGTACTTAATCCAACCTATACCCCTGGTGAAGCAGATATTGAAAATGGTTCTGTTATTCTGACTTTAACCGGCTATCCTCTTGAACTTTGTGATACCATTTCCGATAATAAACTTTTAACTATAGAAATGTTGCCGGTAGTTGAAGCAGGTGAAAATCAGTCAATTTGTGAAGATGAATTAGTTCCACTTTCCGGTGCTGCAGATAATTACAGCAGTTTGTTATGGGAAACATCCGGGGATGGTTTTTTCGATAATCCTTTTAGTTTATCTACTGTCTATAATCCCGGCACGTACGATTTGATCATGCAGGAAGTAACGCTGAGTCTTAATGTGTTTCCGATTTTCCCCTGCGAGGAGATTTCCTCAGACAGCCTGAGTGTTTTTATTACAAATCTTCCCCATGTTTATGCAGGAGAAGATTTAACCGTTCTCAAAGGTGAAAGTGTTCAACTCAATGCATCAGCAACTAATTTTTCAGCTTTATTGTGGGAAACATCAGGAGATGGGCTTTTCAGTGCAAATGTTGTTCTGAACCCGATATACACACCTGGTGAACTTGACATACAAAACGGCGGAGCACTGCTATCACTCACAAGTTCACCTTTGGAACCCTGTATGGTAACAGTTAGCGATCAGCTTTTACTCACTATTGATACCCTGACCAGTGTTTTAATCCGGAAAAAATTTCCGGATATTCAGGTTTTTCCTAACCCTGCTTCCACATTTTTAACTATACAAATGAGTGACTTGCAAAATGATCACATAATAGTCGAACTGATTGACTTAAAAGGCAGATGTGTCTGGAATAATAAATATTTAAATACAGGATTTGATAATCATGAGCAAATTACAGTTGACCTATCAAACTTTAAACAGGGGATTTATCTTTTGAGAATTGGTGAAGATCAGTTATCCTTCAGCATGAAACTGATAATTTCACGACCATAGGTCAATTTTAACGAAAATGAAAAAGTTTGTTTTTTTAAAAGATTTTCCATTTATATTTTATATTTGCAAAACGAGTTATTGAAAGGAGGTTAAAAAACAGTTTTTAATCTGGTTTAATGCCTGATTATGAATGAGAAAGATTTTTTTTTATGTATTCAGAAAGAAATTGTTTTGACCATTTTTTTAAAAAGGTCGAATAATATTTTAATTCAGGTATCTTTTCTGATTAAAAAAAGTTAAAATCATTAGCAGCGATCGAATTATTAGTTCTATATTTGTTTGCGAAAAGCGGAATTTTCTTAACCTAAATTTAATACAAATCTTTAAAAAAAGGAGGATTACATGTTATTAAAAGTTTACAAATCAAGAGTATGGATCATGCTCTTTATGCTTTTACCTTTCATAGGTAAAGCACAGTTACCGCCTAACCTTCCTACAGGTTGGGAGTTTACCTTGAACCCTACTTCAGCTACTTATGCAATTCCTACTACAGTTGCATTCAACGGTGTTGATGCGCTGCAGGCAGGCGATTGGATTGGTGCATTCTACGATGATGCCGGCGTTTTGAAATGTGCCGGTGCCGTTGAATGGACAGGTACAGAAAATATTGCACTTGTAGCTTTTGGACACGATGAATTGGAACCGGTTAAAAATGGTTTTTATGAAAATGAACTGGTTCAGTGGAAATTTTATCGTTCTGCAACCTCTACCGAAGAATGTGTCAAAGCATTCGATGCCCTTAGCGCAGAATTTTACTGGACTAATGGAGATTTGGATGAAGTGGCAAGTTTCGGACCATGCGAAATTATTTGTGAGCAAAGTTTCAATTTCACTGCAGGCTGGAATTGGATTTCGTTCAATGTATTACCAGAATTAGCTGACTTAAATAGTGTACTTGGTAATGGCTATACCAATGGCGACTTTATCCAGACTGCTGGTGGTACCGCACAGTTTTATGAAGGCTATGGATGGTATGGAGCAACGCTATCAGAAATAGACCCTGATAAAATGTATCAATTGAAACTTACTTCAGCATCTTCTATTACTGTCGTTGGAAACTGTGTTGATGTAGCTGATCCTATTGATTTAGCTGCTGGTTGGTCTTGGATAGGATACAAGCCACAACAACCTTCTGAAATAAATGTTGCACTTGGTTCATTAACTCCAACTAATGGTGACTTTATACAAACTGCTGGTGGTACAGCTCAATTTTACGAAGGATATGGATGGTATGGTGCTACTTTATCAA
>RZYY01000055.1 GCA_009930115.1 Sphingobacteriia bacterium
GGTCTACACTAAAAGTGACATCAACCTGAACCGGCGGAGGTCCGCAAGGGTCACATTCACCAAAGCAAAAAGCCGGAAGGATGGTATCATTGACTGGAACTGTTAACCAGCGGTTGTTGTTCACTCCGCAGGGATCAGGTACATTTTCGGATTCTTCCCATGTAGTACCGTTAATAAATTTGTATTCCTGATAGGTTCCTGAAGGTAAAACTGTGGTGTACGTGAAAATATTATTACCACTGCTTGTCATCAGCGTTGCTCCGGGATTCCAGCCCTGAAAACCACCGGCTATATGCACTCCGTTTGGTGATATTATCTCGTTGGACATATCAACCCTAAAGATTACTTCTGTATCGACAGGAGGAGGACCGCAGGGATTGCAGCTTCCGAAACAAACGGCATCCAGTGTTGTCGGAACGTCGGGGACTGTAATAAAGCGATTCCCTCCGTAAGCGCATTGCGGGGGAACAGTTTCATCCATTCCCCATGCGTTGCCGTTTATGAATTTATATTCATAAAATCCACCTATTTCCAGTTCAACAGTAATGGCATAAATATTATTTCCTATATCTGTCATGGGTGTAGCACCAGGATTCCAGCCCTGAAAACTCCCGGCAATATGAATACCTAATGGCGACACTGTTTCATTTGACATGTCCACCTGAAAGGTAATATCGACGTTCCCGGGATTACAAATGGTGCAACTGCCAAAGCAGACGGCTTCCAGGGTTGTATTTTGTGCAGGGACTGTAAGAAAGCGGTTGTTGTTGGCTGCACATCCGGGTGGGACAGTCTCGTCCATCCCCCATGCATTTCCATTGATAAATTTGTATTCAATATATTCACCTTCGGTGAAGCTGATGGTTACTGCATAAACTGAATTTCCAATATGGGTCATCCCGGTAGCTGCAGGATCCCAGCCCTGAAAGCTACCTGCAATGTGCACACCAAGCGGGGAGACGGTTTGTTCTGACATATCTACCTTAAAAGTAACGCTGACACTCATAGAGATTATCGGAGCAAAAAGAATTAGTGCCAGTGAAATAAAGATAGCTATTGGCAATTTTTTATACATCTTTCTCATGGTTTGTTATTTTGAAGTTAATTGGTCAAATTATCCGCCAAAATTAATCATTTTACCAATAAAATAATTTCAGACAGGTTGCGTTTTATACAACAAAGAAGAGAAATAAAAGCAGAAAGAGGGTAATTGTGTTTTCATTTTTCATTTTTTGTCCCCGCCTCCTGGCGGGGTTTTTTTTAACCACAAAACGTATTCATGTATTAGTTTTTGAACTTTAAAGTTAGAAAAGCTATCCCGAAAAAGGTAAAAAGATATTCTTTCTTGTAATTGTTCAGAGATTAAACATTTTCAGTGTGAAGCAGTAGCAAGAAAAGCAACGCTCACTTTTGTTCCCGGGACTCCAAGCAATGCTGAAGCAGAAGCTTCAATGGTTGCACCTGTTGTGATAACATCATCTACAAGGAGAATATGTTTACCTTCAATTTTGGCGGGATTGATCACACTGAAAACATAGCTCACGTTTTGCCAGCGTTCAAATCGAGATTTTCTGGTTTGTGTGGCGGTGGCTTTTTCACGAATTAAAACATCACTAAGAAGAGGAATTCCCATTACAGTGGCAATTTCCTGTCCGAAAATCTCGCTCTGGTTAAATCCCCGGGCTTTCTTTTTGCTCCAGTGCAGCGGAACCGGAATGACTATTTCCACACTTTTGAAATATGGAGACTGCAACAGGTCTTTTCCGAACATTCTGCCCAGCATTCTGCCTGCTTCAAGCTGGCCTTTGTATTTGAACTGATGTATAAGGTGTTGCACATGTCCTGCTTTTGAAAAATAAAGATAAGCTGTAGCTGACTCCAAGGGTATTCTTCCCCAGAAAGTTTCCATCACCGGATTGTCGTGGTGTAAATGGAAATTGGTGCGCGGCAATGATAACAAACACCGCGTGCAGATAATCTCTTCGTTCTTAAGCAGCAATGCCTGACATGCATTGCATAGCCTTGGGAAAAACAAACCGATAACATCATCCAGCAATCTCATGCTTCAAAATTATGTTATTTTGCAAAACCAACAGCAATTCAAAAAAATGCCACTTCGTCACTTTACCATACCGATATTTATACCCATGCAGGCCTGTCCGTTCCGATGCATCTATTGCGATCAGGTAAGGATTTCGGGGCATTGGGATGTCCCTGAATCCGATGAAGTAAGAAATACAATAATCAAGTATCTGAAAACAATCAATACAAATGAAAGCATTGTAGAAGTCGGATTTTTCGGAGGTACTTTTACCGGATTGAAACTTCAGGAACAGGAGAGCTATTTAAAAGCTATCCAGCCTTTTATCAACGAAGGTAAGGTAAAAAGTATCAGACTTTCCACACGTCCGGATTTCATCAATCAACAGGTTATTGATTTACTAAAGAAAAATAATGTTGGTACTATTGAATTGGGGGCACAATCTATGGATGATGAAGTGCTAAGAAAAACTGGACGGGGTCATACAGCAGCGGATGTGGTTGCAGCAGCTCAATTGATTCGTTCGAACGGCATGCGGCTCGGTCTGCAGATGATGATCGGCCTTCCGGGCGACAGCCAGCGCAAGGCCATGATGACAGCACAGCGTTTTGCTGATCTTGGTGCTGATGATGTGAGAATTTACCCGACACTTGTCATCAAAGGAACTCCGCTCGAACGATTGTTTCACAACGGTAAATATATTCCATTGACATTGACAGATGCTGTGGAAATTGCCGCTGACCTTTTAATTTTCTTTGAAAACCATTCAATAAATGTGATCCGGGTAGGACTTCACCCTTCCGATGGATTACTTTCAGGCGAATCGCTGGTAGCCGGACCATTTCATGTATCCTTCAGGGAACTTGTGCGGACTAAAATCTGGGAGCAGTTGTTTCAACCGTTCATCACAGCAAAGCCAGCATCCAAAATCACCTTTCATGTTCCTTCCGGTGAGCTGAATGCTGCCATTGGATACCGCTCCGTTAACCGAAAAATGCTGGCAACAAACTTTCACAAAGTTGTTTTCAAGTCTTCCGACAAGTTAAAAGGCAGGGAATTTTATGTTGATTATCATTGATAAACGTCTTCCAGCCAATGCTAAATCTGCACTGGAAAAAGAGGGCCGGGTCCTGGAACTTGAAACCAACGGCATTGTCTATGATGCCATTTCAGGACATCCGGATATTTTTTTAACGCAGATGAATGACCAGCTGGTAGTAGCTCCAAATCTACCTGACAGGTATATTGAAAATTTGAAAAAATGGACTAAAAATGTAAGGATTGGCTCTGAAAAGGTGGGAAGTACTTATCCTGAAACTGCCCGTTACAATGCGGTTGTAGCTGATAATTTGCTGGTTCACAATCTCAAAATTACTGATGAGACAATAATACGTCAGGCCGACGAAAAAAAATTCATTCATGTTAATCAGGCTTACACCAGGTGCAATTTGATTTTTATCACTGCTGGCCAGGCAATAACATCTGATGCCGGAATTTATAAACAATTGAAAAGCTGCGGAACTGAAGTTTTTTTATTCGATCCTTCATTCATCCTTTTGCCCGGATTTAAAAATGGTTTTTTTGGAGGTACATGTGGTTTATACGGCAACAGGTTGTTTGTAACAGGTAAATTGAAATTCCATCAACAGGGAAAAGATTTGTTGTTTTTCTGTGAAAAAGCAGGTATTGATATCATTGAGCTATACGACGGCCCTCTATTTGACGGGGGAGGAATATTTTTTATTAAGCCGGCTTAATTTTAAAAAGAAAGGCTGTTTCAGAATCGCATGGAAGGGCTTATAAAAAAACCATCCTTCAAATCTCTGAAACAGCCCCGGGTAAAAATGTCAACCGAAAATATAATCTTACTGAACTACCAGCTTCCTGGTAACTTTTTCGCTTCCGGCAATGACAGAATAGAAATAAACGCCGGAAGTTAAGTTAGAAGCATCCAGAACAAAAGAATGACTTCCTGATTGAAGGTTTTCTGCAGGAATTTCAAATACCTTTTGCCCCTGAAGATTTACAACTTCCAGACTGGTAAGTGCCTCATGATCAAGTTCTACTGCGATTCGTGTAATCCCGCTCGCAGGATTTGGGTAATTTTGTGAAACATGAAGTTGGTCAGGTGTTTTGGCAGGATCATCAATTCCAATATAGTATTCTATGTCATTATGTATGATTCTGTTGATGACCGGCTCGTGGTCATCGTCAAATGCAAATATTCCGGGAATATTGTCCGCATTGTAAATGAACTGAAAAGGTCCAATTGTACTTTTTTTATCGGCCATTACCGGATAAATACACTCATCGTACACATGGAAGATATTGTTTGCATTCAGGTCAGTAAAATCTCCCCAGAATTGGCCGGGAGGAGCGGAGTATCTGGCCCACAGGTGCTTGTAATTCATGGTTCCGTCAATAGTCACAAATGTTTCGGTAACAGAGGAATAGATCAGCTGGATCATGCCATCTTCAATAGCAATGGTAGGCATACAGGAAATCCCGAGCGAGCGATAAACGTTAAAAGGTGTTTCGGCAGTTCCTTCATAATCAAAAACAAAACCGCTGTTGTTTACATCCTGTGTCCATCCGACCAGCATGCCCAGTTCTTCCAGATAATCCGGCATCATGGTATGATGCACATTATCAGCATCAGGGATTTGCCCCATGCTTTCGTTCCAATAACCAATACCATCAGTGAAAGGCCAATATGAATAATAGCCCGGATCAGGAGGAGCTGCAGCCAGACGGGCAACACGTCCGATGCCCCATACAACATGCACCATACCGTTATCATCAATGGCCATATTGGCCGAATTATCACAGGCATAGAGTGTATCAGGCATCAGTGTGGTGTTGAAATCGAAGAAAGGATAAGGATGTTGCCAGATGATTGTTTTTTCCCAGGTTTCGCCATTATCCATCGATTTCATGATGAACATATCTGCCCAGGCACTGGCATGCAGGATAACGACCATATCACCTTTTGCTGCCAGGGCGTAATTATCAGAGCTAAAGTTAAGGTAGTAATCCGAACCCAGCCCTTCGAGCAGCTCTGCCTGGATATCCCAGGTAAGGCCGGCATCGGATGAACGATAATAAAGCAATGCTCCGTCCTGCCCCATGTAAGGTACACCACCATTTCCGGTTGGAGCTGCCATCACAATAACATGAATAAAATTATTATCCGTTCCGCTGGAAATAACTCTGGGCCACAACAGCCCTGATGCACCTGCAGGGGCAGGGGGGAAATCAGATTCAGTCCATGTACCTGTACCTTTGTTGGGACGGTAATTAACCTTCATTGTACCAGTTCCTGAGGTATGAGCAACAACAATTTCTCCGTTAGGTCCGGCAGCAGCTATTGAAGGCCAGCCGGTTTTTACAGACTCAATTCTTGTTGTCGGTTTCGGGCCCCAGTAGGTTCCATCGAAGTAATTGTAGCCGGTTCCGCGGTCAGGAAAAGCATAGTTGGTCGGATTTTCAACACCCCTTGTACAGATAGCTGCCATTGTGCCATCATCCCATACCACAAACCGGTTAGCCAGACTGGAATTGCTCTGAAGATCGAAAACAGTTTCGATGATTTCCGTTTCGGTGCCCAGTGTATTGGATTCTTTCAATATGCCCGGATTAAAAACGGTATTCACCATAGGAGGGGAAATGTCTGCCGGCTGGTTAAAATACCTTGTCAGCGATATTTGTGTACGCTGATTAATGGCTGCCGGTTTTCTGGATTGCGAAAAGCCTGCGATTACAGATAGACATACCAGGAAAAGTAACAAATGTTTCATGACAATGATGTTTTTGTGATTAAAAAATAACTCACCACAAAAATAAACAAAATGTATGGAATAAAAAAAGGGGTTTTCGAAACCGAAACCCCCTTTTGTGTTATTAATCCATTAAGAATTACTTGACAATCATTTTGTGTGTAATCTTTTCACCATTAATGTCAACAGTGTAAAAATATACACCGGAGGTGAGAGAAGATACGTTGAAAGTAAGGTTATTGATACCTGCAGTCATGGTTCTTACAGGAATTTCGAAAACTTTCTGTCCGGTCATGTTGAAAACTTCAAAACCAACATTTGCTGTCTGCTCCAGTTCTACGGTAACCATCGTGGTTCCGGTGGCAGGATTGGGATAGCTTTGCGAAACGTTGATTCCTGATACCTGTGGTGTCGGGTTATCAATACCGACAGTGAAACCCATCGAATTGTGAATAATCCGATTGATGGTAGGTTCGAGCTGAAGTGTTTCATCCAGATAGAGATCAGGTTGATTATCGGCTTGATAAATCAACTGGAAAGCTCCATTTGGAGCAGTATTGGCAGCAAGGATCGGATAAATTGACTCATCATACTGATGGAAGATATTATCGCCATTAAGATCATGGAAATCTCCCCAGGTTTCGCCAAGATCATAGGAGAACCTTGCCCAGATATGTTTATAGTTCAGTGTTCCGTCAGCAGTTACAAAGGTTTCGGTGGTTGAAGAATAAACCAGTGCGATCATATTATCATTGATAGCAATAGAAGGCATGGTGGAAATACCGAGTGACCTGTATGTAGCAAATTGTGGATCACCGGTACCTTCATAATCGAAAATAAAACCACTGTTATTTACATCCTGTGTCCAGCCGATCAGCATGCCCAATGTTTCAAGATATTCGGGCATCATTGTATGGTGTACGTTTTCGGCATCGGGGATTTGTCCCATACTTTCGTTCCAGTAACCGATACCATCGGTATATGGCCAGTAAGAATATGAACCCGGATCTGGTGGTGCTGCGTTCAGACGGGCTACCCTTCCGATGCCCCATACAACATGTACCATACCATTTTCGTCAATAGCCAGATTTCCGGAATTATCAACGGAATAAAGTGTGTCATCCATCAAAGTAGACTGAACATCAAAGAATGGATAAGGATGCTCCCAGATCATGATTTTATCCCAAGTTTCACCGTTATCAGTTGATTTAAGAATGAAGAGATCAATCCATGCACTGGTCATCAACAAGGCTACTGTGTTGCCTCTGGAAGCGAGAACATAGTCATCAGCACTGATGTCGAGATAATAGTCAGAACCAGTTCCTTCAATCTGAACATGCTCATAATCCCATGTTGCTCCGCCATCTAATGAACGGTTGTAAAGCAAAGCGCCGTCCTGACCTAACCATGGAGTACCACCATTGGCTGAGGGAGCGGTGAGTCCGAATACATGCATGTATTCGTTGTTTTCACCTGAGGTGATCATTCTTGGCCATAAGTATTGTGGAATAGCTGTTCCGTTCGGGCCATACATCAGTTCTTCTGTCCATGCGCCGGTTCCTTTGGTTTCCCTGCGGGAGATAACAAGAGGATTAGCACCTGACTGGTGAGCAATAACAATTTCTCCGTTTGCACCCCACTTGGCTATTGACGGCCATCCTGTTCTGATGGTTTCGATCCTTGAGCTTGGTTTGGGGCCCCAGGTCGATGTTGTTTCGTTATAATAATTATATCCGGTTCCCCTGTCAGGGAATGCAAAACCGGCAGGGCTTTCAACTCCGCGGGTGCAAATTGCAGCCATTGAGCCGTCTTCCCAAACAACCATACGGTTTCCTACCGAGGTATTGGTTTGAAGATCATAAACGGTTTCGATGATTTCAGTCTCATCACCAAGCATTTTGGCATCCTTCATCACGCCGGGAGAAGTATAATTGGTATTAACCATTGGAGGTACAGGGTCAGAAGGTACATCGAAAACCCTTGTTACTGACTTTTGTACCAGATCTTTTGATACTGGAACTGCACGTTCCTGTGCAAATCCGATCAAAGCAATGCTAAATGCAAAGACAAAAAGTAGTGCTTTTTTCATAGTTTTAAATAATTTAAGTTAGAATTAAAAATGTGTTTACGGTTGCAAAGATATTATTTTGAACTAAAATCAGGTATTTTTCATACCCGGATAATTATTTATGTTTATCAAAAGCTTCCGGAATAAACCGGAAGCCCTGCACAAATGATTTTTATCTGACGATCAATTTATGGGTAACTGTTTCAGTTCCGTTGGAAACAGTGTAGAAATCGACTCCTGAGGTCAGGGATGAGACATCGAGGCGGACATTATGAGCTCCCGGGCTGAGTGTACGTGCTGGTAAAGCAAAAACTTTCTGTCCGGTCAAATTGAAAAGCTCAAGAGTGATGTTCGAGGTTTTGGTTACCTCAATCATAATGTCAGTTATTCCGGCTGATGGATTGGGATAGCTTTGTGAAACAGTGAGTGACTGATTTTCAGCGTTTATTGGCTCGTTGATGCCAATGGTGAAATCCATTTTGTTGTGAATAATTCTGTTGATAACAGCTTCGTGTTCATCATCCAGGAATAGGCCGGGATAATTGTCAGCGTTATAAATAAGATGAAAAACTCCGTCCGATGTTGTATTGTGTGCAAGAATGGGATAAATGCACTCATCGAACTGGTGGAAAATATTACCTGTCTGGAGATCTGCAAAGTTACCCCATGTTTCGCCGAGGTCATAGGAAAATCTTGCCCAGATATGTTTATAGTTCAACGTACCGTCAGCGGTTACGAAAGTTTCGGTAACAGAGGCATAAGCCAGGGCAATCATATTACCATTAATAGCAATGGTGGGCATGGTTGAAATTCCCAATGAGCGGTAAACAGCGAATGGTGTTTCTGCTGTTCCTTCGTAATCAAAGATGACGCCGCTGTTGTTTACATCCTGTGTCCAGCCGATCAACATGCCCAGTGATTCGAGGTATTCGGGCATCATGGTATGGTGCACATTCTCGGCTTCAGGAATCTGTCCCATGCTTTCGTTCCAATAGCCGATACCATCAGTGTAAGGCCAGTAGCTGTAACTTCCCGGAGAAGGAGGAGCTACGGCCAGACGGGCTACACGTCCGATACCCCAGACTACGTGTACCATTCCGTTATCATCAATGGCCAGATTCCCGGAGTAGTCAACCGAATAAAGGGTATCATCCATCAGTGTTGAATTGAAATCGAAAAAGGGATAAGGATGTTCCCAGATCATGATTTTATCCCAGGTTACGCCATGATCGGTGGATTTGAGAATAAACATGTCGGCAAAAGCATCAGCATAAAGCAGGGCAACGGTGTTGTTTTTTGAAGCCAGGACATAGCTGTCAGCGTGAATATCATTGTATTGATCTGCACCTAAGCCCGGCAGAATTTCGTCTTCGGGAAACCATGAAACGCCACCGTCTTCCGAACGTGAATACAGAAGTGCGTTTTCCTGCCCTTCATAGGCATTGTAGGAACTGTAAAAGAGGTGAATAATTTCATTGTTATCACCTGTGGTGGCAATTCGCGGCCAGGTTGGTTCGACCGGACTTCCGGGACCTGAATATTCAACAAGCTCCCATTGGCCTGTACCTTTGTTCTCGCGTTTGTAAACGGTAAGGATATAAGGTGAGAACGAGGTGTGTGCTACAACCATTTCACCGTTTTCGCCCCATGTGGTCAGGCTTGGCCAGCCTGTTGCCACACTTTCTATTCTGGCGGTTGGTTCTGGACCCCAGGTTGATCCGTCAAAATAATTATATCCGGTACCTCTGTCGTTCCATCCTGATGTTTCAACACCACGTGTTGTTACGGCAGCCATAGTTCCGTCTTCCCAGATGTGAAAACGATTACCAACTGTGGCATTGGTCTGAAGATCATAAATGGTTTCGATGATTTCTGTTTCTTCTCCGGCAAGGCGGCTGTCCTTTAAATTACTGATGTTGGAGAAATTTGCGTTTTCGATGAGCGTTGCAGGCTCACGCAATTGAAGATGTTTTCTCTCAAATGACTTATTCACAAGCTCTTTGGAAGCTGGAACCATTCTCTCCTGTGTAAAACTCAACAGGGAGATGCAAATTGAAATTGAAAGAAGTAAAGTTTTCTTCATGATTTTTTTGTGTTTAAGTAATTACTGCATAGATGTTTCAAATTTGCGCAAAGATACAAAAAAATAAAAGGCTTTATCAAGGGTTGATTTTTTTTCAAAAAAGTAAGCAAAAATAACTCAATTCATTATTAAAGGCAAGAGGTTAATAAGTAAAAGGTTAAATGTATTAAGTTATCGGAATGATAAAAAGGCTTATTTCAGTTTTTTAGCCGGAATTATCCGGCGATAGGATTTTCTGTTTCAAACAAATGGTTACCTGTTTTTTTAAAAAATTTAACGATGTTTTTTAGGCTGATACCCTGAGGACAGGATTCATAGTGTGGAATACAGCCCGGGGATGAAGCTGACGATGAATTTGCGTAAACTTATCAACAAACGCCTTTTGGCGGATTGGTTTTGGCTAAATTTGCGCCCACACACCAATCAATATTTTTCTTATGTTTCTGATTTTTGATACCGAAACTACTGGTCTCCCGCGGGATCATAAAGCTCCCCTTACCGATTTTCAAAACTGGCCCCGAATGGTGCAACTTGCATGGCAGATTCATGATTACGAGGGGAAGTTGGTAGAGTCGGAAAATTTTATAATTCGTCCGGACGGTTATACCATTCCCTTCAATGCCGAAAAAGTGCATGGTATTTCAACCCGTATGGCAACTGAAAAAGGAACAGCTATCAGCGAAGTTCTTGAGTGTTTTGGGAAATCCCTTGAGCGCTGTACTCATCTGGTTGGGCATAATGTAGAATTCGATCTGAGCATTGTCGGATCAGAATATTTGCGGAACGGTTTTGTAAATCTGCTTGAAAGTAAAACTGTAGTGGACACTATGATTGAGTCGGTTCAGTTTTGTGCATTGCCGGGCGGACGTGGCGGGGGATTTAAATATCCGGCGCTCGAAGAACTGCATCAAAAATTGTTTAATGAGTCGTTTGCCAAGGCTCACAATGCTTCTGCCGATGTGGCCGCAACTGCACGATGTTTTTTGGAAATGATTCGTATTGGTGTGATCGGTCAACACACTCTGAAACTTGATTCAGCCATTCTTAATTCTTTCCAAAATCTTCATTCCGAGCCATTTCCTCCATTTGTTCGTGATTTTGAAAGTTACAGGCAAATGAGTGAAGCACTTGAGAAACAGACTCAGGGAAACGAGGTAAGTGAAATTTCGGAAGGTGTAAGCAAAGCTGCTGACAGCGATCAGTTCACTCATTTGCAGGTACATTCCTATTTTTCGGTGCTCGAGGCAACGCCATCACCGGAGGCGATTGTTGAGAAAGCTGTCAAATCGGGTATGAAAGCTGTGGCCTTAACTGACCATGGAAGCTTGTTCGGGGCATTTGTTTTTAATTCCAGTGCATTGGAAAAAGGCATTAAACCGATAATTGGATGTGAATTTTTCATGGTTGTGGATCATACCAAACTTAAATTTACCAAAGATAATCCTGACCACCGCAACAACCAGGTGCTGCTGGCCAAAAACCTTAACGGTTATCGCAATCTTTGCCGATTAAGCTCGCTTGGTTGGATAGAGGGTTATTACGACGAGCGTCCGCGCATCGACAAAGTTCTCCTGGTGCAATATAAGTCTGACCTCATTGCACTTTCCGGCGGACTTCATTCAGAAATAAACGATCTGATCCTAAATGTTGGTGAGCAACAGGCCGAAGAAGCTTTTTTGTGGTGGAAGCAGCAATTTGGTGATGATTTCTATGTCCAGATCAACAGGCATCATCTGCCCGAAGAGGAGCGCACCAATACTGTTTTACTGAAATTTGCCGAAAAGTATGGTGTAAAAATTATTGCTGCCAACAATGTTTATTACCTGGAAAAAGAAGATGCAGACCTGCACGACAGTTTACTTTGTATAAAAAATGGCGAATATCAGACAACACAAATAGGCTGGGGCAGAGGAAAACGTTATGGCTTCCCGAACGACTCATTTTATTTCAGTTCAGGCAAAGAGATGGCTGCTCTATTTGCTGATTTACCGGAAGCCATCGAAAATACCGGAGAAATTGTGGATAAGGTGGAAGTTTACAAACTTGACCGGAACGCCATGATGCCTGATTTTACCATTCCGGAAGGATTTAAAGATGCTGATGAATATTTGCGCCACCTTACCTATAAAGGTGCTGAACAATTGTATGGAGAGCTCACAGCTCCTATATGTGAGCGAATTGATTATGAACTGGGAATAATTCAAAAAATGGGATTTCCGGGTTACTTTCTGATTGTGGAAGATTTAATACGTGAAGCCCGTCAGATGGGCGTTTGGGTAGGCCCGGGACGTGGCTCGGCAGCAGGTTCTGTTGTGGCTTATTGTCTTCACATTACCAAAATTGATCCGCTGGAATATGGTTTGATGTTTGAACGGTTTCTCAATCCTGACCGGATTTCGCTCCCCGATATTGATATCGACTTTGATGAGGACGGAAGAGACAAAATACTCAGATGGGTAGTTAATAAATATGGAAACCAGCGTGTTGCACATATTATTACTTTTGGAAAAATGGCACCAAAAATGGCCATACGCGATGTTGCACGTGTAAAACAACTTTCCCTGTCAGAAGCCAACAGGCTGGCCAAACTTATACCAATAAAACCAGGAATTACTTTTAAGGAGGCATTCAAACAGGTACAGGAACTTAAACAGGAAAAAAACTCACAGAACCCTTTGATAAAAAAAACACTGGAAGTCGCTGAAAAACTTGAGGGGACTGTTCGTAACATAGGTACTCATGCCTGTGGAATCATCATAAGCAAGGAAGATTTAATGGAACATATTCCGGTGAGTGTAGCCAAAGACACTGATCTGCTTGTTACGCAGTTTGACGGAGCTCAGGTGGAAAAAGCCGGTATGATGAAAATGGATTTCCTTGGTCTGAAAACACTCTCAATTATCAAGGATGCGGTAGAACTCATCAAAAAATCAAGGGGAATTGACATAGATATTTACAGCATATCTCATGATGATCCTGAAACTTATAAACTTTACAGTCGCGGGGATACTACAGCAATATTCCAGTTTGAGTCGGAAGGAATGAAAAAAAACCTTCGCAAACTAAAACCCAATCGCTTCGAAGACCTCATCGCCATGAATGCACTTTATCGTCCGGGACCGATGAATTCTATCCCTAATTATATTGCCCGTAAAAACGGAAAAGAAAAAGTAACTTATGAAATTCCTGAAATGGAGAGTGTCCTGAAAGAAACTTATGGCATAACTGTCTATCAGGAACAGGTGATGATGCTTTCACAGTTGCTGGCCGGATTCAGCGGGGGCGATGCCGATACCCTCAGAAAAGCTATAGGGAAAAAAATCGAAAGCATGCTGACCAAGCTTAAGCCAAAGTTTATGGATGGTGCCAGGCAAAAAAATCAGGATGTTGATAAGATGAAAAAAATATGGGACGATTGGATTAAATTTGCCAGTTATGCATTCAATAAATCACATTCAACCTGTTATGCCTATCTTTCATACAGAATGGCCTATCTCAAAGCTCATTATCCTGCCGAATTCATGGCCGCTGTACTGAGTCGCAATTTAAGCGATCTGTCGAAAATTACCTTCTTTATAGACGAAGTCAAGCAAATGGGGATCAATGTCTTAAAACCGGATGTAAATGAATCGGGGCTGACCTTTACTGTTAACAAAAATGGCGATATCCGTTTTGGAATGGGAGCCATCAAAGGTATGGGAAGTGCTGTGGCTGAAGCCATTATCGAAGAGCGGGATGCCAACGGTGCTTTTACCAGCATTTTTGATTTTGCCCGCAGAATCAACCTTAAAGTAGTCAATAAGCGCAGTTTTGAATCACTGGCCATGGCAGGAGCTTTCGATTCATTCGACAATATTCACCGTGCACAGTTGTTCCATCGCGAAAATTCTGATGATTCGATTTTCATCGAAAAACTGATCCGGTATGCTCAAAAATACCAGGAACAGAAAAATTCACCACAAGTCTCTTTGTTTGGCGAAATGGCAGAGGTCACCTTTCAGGATCCGCAATTGCCTGAAACAAAACCCTGGTCCAATTTTGAGCAACTGAAATATGAAAAGGAAATTACCGGTTTTTACATCACCGGACATCCGCTTGATGAATACAAACTGGAACTAAAGCATTTTACCAATGCCGTTATCAGCGATTTCAAAGAAAATCTGCAAAAGTTTTCGGGAAAAACACTGATTTTCGGAGGAATGGTTGTTGCTGCCTCGCACCGAATGACCAAGGATAACAAACCCTGGGGGCTTTTTACCATAGAAGATTTTGATAATACACAGGAAATCAGGCTTTTTTCAGAAGATTATCTGAAGTATAAACACTATCTTATGGATGGTTTTTTTCTTCTGGTGCAGGCTCAGGTACAAAAAAAATATAAAAGCGATGATGAATTTGAGCTTCGGGTTACCGATCTTCAGCTCCTGCCGGACATTATCGAAAAGAGGGTGCACGAAATAACCCTGATAATCAATCTTGATGATTTGACCACCGACCTGGTAGATTCAATCTTTGACCAGATGCAAAAACATCCCGGAAATTGTAAGGTTCAGTTTCAGATTATCGATAACACTGAAAGGTTAAAATTGAATTTTTCGAATGGTAAACTCAGTGTCAATCCGTCTCCATTTCTGAAATTCGTCGTCAAATCAGGAGACATGGAGTACAGAATTTATAAATAATCGGTTGGTTTTTGATTTAAGAAGATAACAGAGCTGATTATTTTGCCTGCAAAATGGCGGTATAGCCACCACCGGGCTGCATGGATATAGTTAATGTATCGTTTGCTGATATTTCTTTTTGGCTGAATGAATAATCCTGAGCAAATCTGTCCGCATTATGACCGTCGTGCATGATTGAAGCTGTATAGCTTCCGGTAATAAAATCAATCGGAATGTCGAAAGAACGGGCTGTCCAGTCGGTCATTGCAGCAATGAACCAATTTTTTCCCGAACGTCGTGCAATGACCAGATAATCTCCTGTTTTTGCTTTTAAAACTTTAGTTTCATCCCAACTTGTTGGGATTCGGGTAATAAAGTCAACACATTCCTGCTCGCGCAGATAGGTTGAAGGAGATTCACACATCATCTGCAGAGGTGCTTCATAAACTACGTACATGGCAATCTGGTGGCAGCGGGTGCCCTGACTCATTGGGCGTTCCCAGTTGGGGTAAAATCTTCCTTTGTTTGCATTGATCATTGCTCCGGGAGTATAATCCATAGGACCGGCTGCCATTCGGATAAACGGGATTGTCAGATTGTGGTCAGGAGTGATATGATCGCACCATTTATTATTTTCGGCACCTTTTACTCCTTCAAAATTTAATACATTCGGATACATTCGCTGTAATCCGGCTGGTTTAAAAGCCCCGTGAAAATCAACCAGAAGTCCGAGTTCAGCAGCTTTGGCAGCAATAGTTTCGTATGAACTTACCATGGTCTGATCGCTCCGCTGCATGAAATCCACTTTAACTCCTTTTGCTCCCCATGATTTGTAGGTTTTCAGAATTTCATCCATGTTGCTGTTTAAAGGTTTCCATAATACCCACAGAATGATTCCTACATTTTTGCCATTGGCATAACGAATCAGCTCTTTCACATTTATATCAGGATTGAAGTCCAGAATCTCAGTGGTGCTTTTTGTCCATCCTTCATCAAATATTACATATTCAATATTATTGGCGGCTGCAAAATCAATGTAATATCTGTATGTCTCGGTGTTGAGGCCTGCGCGGAAATTCACACCATAAATATTGTTGGCATTGTACCAGTCCCAGGCTACTTTTCCGGGTTTGATCCACCGGGTGTCTTTCAACTGACAAGGGCTGGCCAGTTGATAGGCGAGATTGCTTTCTATCAGTTTGCCATCATCATCGCTGACAATAAAAATCCTCCAGGGGAAATTGCGACTGCCATCAGTCTTTGCAATATAGTCTGCTTCTTTGGTAATCAGCTCGTTACGGTCAGGAGAACGTTCGTTGTTTGGAACAGCCTCAAGAACAAATTTTGGGAACAATGATGCCAGCTGATCTCCGTCCTGCTTTTGTAGAAACATATTTGGAAAATGCCGCAGATCAGTCTCAGTGAAAACCACTTTTACTCCCGACGGTGTTTCAAACATTACCGGCAAACTGCAAAAACTGCCTGTTTTAATTTCACTGATATCAGTTTGCAGATAACTTCTTTCGTTGTGAGAGTACATGGATTGCTCCTCCGGAAACCATGTCCGGGAGGTTTTGGGAAAATTCATCCGAAGTTGCTCATCAACTATATTTACAGGATTATCTCTCAAATTTTCGAAGCGATACGCAGCACCGTCATTATAGGCTCTGAAATATAAGATCAGGTCGTTGGAGAGCTTAAGAATCATTTCATTGTAATGATCTTTAATCTCTGCGTTTTTGTAAGGAACTTCAGGAAGAATGACCGAGTTTTCTTCACGCTGAAAACTGTCAATTACCTTACTTTGTGCTGCAACCCGACCATCGCTGAAATTTATTCCGATGATGGCTTTTTCAATCACCACCTTTCCGTTAAAGGTTAACTGCCATGAGATATCTTGTTCGACTGACACTTTGATTCCAAGTTTATCATCCGGTGAGGAAACCTGAAATTGCTGGGATTTTAAAGGAACAAAAGGTTGAAAAAGTGCAAGAGTTAACAAAAGCTTAGCAACAGGAATGAATAGATGTTTCATGATTTTTTTTGCCAAAATTAAGCAGAAACAATATTGGCATGAATAATTCTGATGAAATTCTTATTTAAAGGACAATAGCTTTTTGTTAAGAATGCATATGCACGATTTATTAAAAACATTGATTACGCTCAAGGGTTTCCGCAATCGTTATTGTCGGTTGTGTCTGATGATAGTGTTGAAAAGTGTTGGCTGGTCAGGAAATGGCTAAGCATTTAAGATTAGCTGTGATTAACTTTCGTGAAGTGATTTGAATCCCTGCCCGAGGATTTCGTTGGCATCAATCACAGTAACAAAAGCATTGGGATCAACCTGACGGATGTAATCTTTCAGAATTTGATATTCCCGCCGGCTTACATTGGTATAGATCATTTGTTTTTCGGTATCCTTGTACATACCTCTTCCGACGATAATGGTTCCTCCGCGGTTGATGTCATTGATGATTTTCTGTCGGATCAGTTCATATTGGTCAGAAATGATGAACATGGTTTTTTCGTAAGAAACACCTCTGAGTGTAATGTCAATAACTTTGCCGGTAATAAAAATTACTATCCAGGAAAACAGAGGAATTTTCCAGTCACCAAATGCTGCCAAGCCAACCAGGACGATGATCGAATCAACAATAATCATAAGTTGACCCAGCGGCAGACCGGTATATTTATTTATGATCATTGCAATAATATCGGAACCACCAGAAGTAGCTCTTGAACGGAAAATCAAACCAAGTCCGAAGCCGATCATTGCACCTCCGAAAATGCTGGCAAGCAGCATTTGATCTCCCAGTTTCAGCGGATCATCCTGACCAATAAAATGGGTAAGCAGGTCCATAAACGATGCTGTAAGCACAAAACCGACCACTGTTTTAATTCCAAAACGGGGGCCAAGAATTTTGATTCCGAGCACTGTAAGAGGAATGTCCATTGAAAGCCCGAGCAATCCAATAGGAATACCCAAAGGCCAGAAATCAAAAACGCCTTCGGTTAGGTAATGGATCACAATGGCTATTCCATAAACACCTCCCGGAACAATTTTATATGGATTGATGAACAGCACAAATCCCGATGCCATGATAAAGGTTCCGACCAATATCAGGCTGTATACTTTAAACCACTCTTTGGTGAAGAGTTTTTCCCTGGTAACTAATGTCATGGCAAAATCTCCTGTTTTTATCTGAAAAACGGGCGCAAAAGTACTTCTTCGGTTTTGACTTATGTTATTAAAAGCGGTTAAGTAAGATAATGTTAAACCAAATCTTAATTCTGCTGTTATTAATGTACCCTGAATAATATTGTCTGTACTATGAAATTTCTGCTGATTTTTGCATTTTTATTTTCAACAATAATAATCAAAGGACAGGAAGCAATGAAGTTTAAACAACTCACACCCGAAGAACAACGGGTTATTTTATACAAAGGCACTGAACGTCCGTTTACCGGTAAATACGACAAGTTTCATGAAAAAGGAACCTATGTTTGTAAACAGTGTGGTGCAGCACTTTTTCACTCAGAATCAAAATTTGATTCAGGCTGCGGTTGGCCGAGTTTTGATGACGAAATACCTGGTGCTGTGAAGCGTATCCCTGATGCTGACGGGCGCCGTACCGAAATTGTGTGCGCCAATTGTGGCGGGC
>RZYY01000207.1 GCA_009930115.1 Sphingobacteriia bacterium
TACACCAGCTTTCAGCCAATCAGGCGGTGATCCGCCTCCGCCTCCCGACAGCCACGGCTCGCTTGAAAATGAACCTCCCGGAGGCGGATCGCCCGTTGGTTCCGGACTGTTGATAATGATCGCATTCAGTTTGGGATATGGGGGAAAGAAATTCCGAGACCATCGAAATGCAGAGTTATAGTTTATTTCTTTTCTTAGTAAAACCTCCACAGCAAATACCACTGTGGGGGTTTTTTAAAAATATTTGCAGCATTGCCAACCGCATGAAAATTCATATAAATTTGCTCTGAATTATATTCATTTCATTCATTTATTCTTTGGAAATTATGGCATTAAAAAATTACATTTACTGTTTGTTTGTTTTTATCGCGGTAAGCTTCAGTATTTCGCTTACAGGACAGAATTTGAAACAAAAAGGAAAATTGACAGAATTTGCTAAGATGACCTCCACGCAATTCACCTTAGACAAAAACGAAGCTATCAGTCTTGCAGTTAAATCTGGTTTAATGTTGAGAAATAAGGAAGAAGATGGCACCGTGTGGGAGTTGATGAAGATTAGAAACAAACTGCCAGTATATTTTACCACCTTCAACGCAGAGGGTGCTGAAGTAATCAAATCCGACAGAGTCTATCCCGGGGGAAGTGCCGGATTGAGTCTTACAGGTTCGGGACAGACTTTAGGGATATGGGATGAGGCAAAAGTTCTGCAATCGCATCAGGAACTTTCAGGAAGAGTTACACAAAAGGATTCTCCGGAAATCTTCAGCGATCATGCTACACATGTTGCCGGAACTATGATGGCTTCAGGAATAAATGCAACTGCAAAAGGAATGTCATATATGGCTGATCTGGATGCTTATGACTGGAACAATGATGAATCAGAAATGGCTAATGCAGCTGTTGGTGGGTTAAAAGTTTCCCAACATTCTTATGGTGAGATAACTGGATGGTATAATGGCGACTTAGGCGCTGGAAGTAACTGGTATTGGCTTGGAGATATTTCTATCAGTTCTCTCGAAGATTACCGTTTTGGATTTTATGACGAAGGAACCCATAATGTTGATGAAATTTCGTTTAATGCACCTCATTATCTGATTGTTAAATCGGCAGGTAATGATCGTAATGATAATCCGGGAAATGTTGGACATTACGTCTGGATTACTGATCAATGGGTATGGAGCACTGATGTGCGATATGGTGATGGAGAAAATGATTTTGATTGTATTCCGGTGGTGGGCACAGCTAAAAACGTTCTGACAGTTGGAGCCGTGAATAACACCGGTGAAATGGCAGTTTTCAGCAGCTGGGGGCCAACTGATGACGGACGAATCAAACCGGATATCGTCGCAAAAGGAGTAAGTGTATATTCCGCCGGCTCTGCCAACAACACTGCTTATGTTTACAAAAGCGGCACCTCCATGTCAGGTCCAATGGTAAGCGGCTCAATAGGTTTGCTATTGCATCACCAGGAAAATCTTCATCCCGGTACCCCTTTATTATCATCAACCATTAAAGCACTCATTCTGCATACTGCTGATGATCTGGGGAATCCTGGTCCTGACTACAGCTTTGGATGGGGAATGATGAATACTGAAAATGCCGCATCGATTATCACTGAAAATGCTGCTAAAACTGGCAATCACATTTACGAACTAACTATTAACAATGGTGCTGAACTCGCTATCCCTTTAAAAAGCAATGGGATTGAAGCTCTAAAGGCTACCCTTGTCTGGACTGATGTTCCGCATGATCCGCAAGAACCAACGCTGAACGCTACTGATCCAATGCTGGTAAACGATCTTGACCTGCGTATTACTCGGGCAAATGGAGTTGAATATAAACCTTGTATTCTCGATCCCTCCAATCCTTCATTTGCTGCTACAACAGGAGACAATTTCCGGGATAATGTGGAAATTATTAACATAGAATCACCTGAAACTGAATTGATTTACATGCTGACTATCAGTCATAAAGGTAATTTGTCAGGGTGCAGTCAGCAATTTTCACTTATCATAACCGGAAATGAACTCTTTGATTATACCCTTGCTGCAACAGCTCTGGACGAATCATCAAACTATTCTGCCTGGTATGACGAAAGTAGCGGAGGTTATGGATTTAATTCCTGGAAATTCTCATCTGGCGGTGCCGGAGGTTCTTACCTTGGTGTTACAGGCTTGGGAAATTCAACTTTTGGTATCTATTCCGGCGGATCAACTGAAGGTGATTACTTTGTTGCTCAAAGAGATTTTGAAGAGGTAATTCCGGTATCATCCACTTTCAGCATCAACCTTGGTTATACAGATGTAGCCCTTGGTGGGAATATTGGAATATCCCTTTTTTCCGGCGCAGTTTTCAGGCTGACCTTTAAGTTCGTTGGGGGGAATACTGAATGGGTAGTCAATGATGGAGGAAGTGACTTTGCAACGGGTATTCCCTGGTCAGAAAATACACCGCTGAATTTTCAGTTCACCAGAAAGGAAGGAAACACTTATTCTTTGATTATCACACAAGGAATTTATACGTTTATCGCTGATGATTACACTTCTTCCTCAGGGGAAATGTCTGTTTCACGAATAGAAATATTCACAAGTAAACAGGGGGCTATGGGGAATATTGGTTTCGACAGCCTTTCAGTAAAAACAGGTTTAAACAGCGTGTCTCCGGATGTTTCTCTGGTTATTAATGAAGACATTGAGATATCGGAGGATTTAATTCTTGACAATCTCTTAATAAACGGTGGTAAAAATCTTCTTCTGAATGCAGGCACAAATCTTACAGTAAACATTGATCTGGCCAACTTTAATAATGGCACTAAATCATCTGATGGTTTGGTAATAGAATCGAATGCTTTGGGAACAGGCTCATTGATCCATTCAACTGCCGGTGTTCATGGAACTTTTGAACGATACCTGAACAATGCTGACTGGAGTAACTGGCAGGATGGCTGGCATTTCATCAGTCCGCCTGTTGCCAGTCAGGCAATCAGCCCCAACTTCACTACTGATCCGCCCACAAGATACGATTTCTACCTCTGGAATGAACCCACCAGCGAATGGGTCAACTTCAAAAACCAGAGTGGAGGCAGTGGAACTGCTCCTTTCTTTGATGTCGTCAATGGTTCAAATTCCTTTACCGTCGGTCGTGGATACATGGCTGCTTTTGATACTGAAGATGTTAAATCATTTTCCGGTGAATTGAATGTGGCTGATGTCCCTGTTTCCGGTCTTGGTATTACCGGAACATCGGACAAAAGCTGGCACCTGATTGGCAATCCGTTCAGCAGCGCCATCACATGGGATGCTACAACCGCATGGGGACTTACAAACATAGCTGGTGTGGCCAAAATCTGGAACGAATTAATTCAAAGCTATAGCGACCTTACCTCTTCGCCATCGTCAGTAATTCCTGCAACCAATGGATTCATGGTGCAGGTAGTTGAAGCTACCGGCAGCCTGACAATTCCTGCCACAAAACGGGCACATTCGGCACAGGCCTTCTACAAGTCAGCTGTTTCGGGCATGATGCTCACTGCAAAAAGCCTCACCGCCGGAAATGCACAGGAAGCAAGAATCGTGATTAACCCGGATGCTACCACCGGATTTGATCTGATGTTCGACAGCGAGTTCCTTGCCGGTCATGCTCCTTCGTTCTATTCACTTTCCGGTGAGTATAAACTTAGTACAAATTCAATCCCGGTATTGACGGCCGAAACTGAAATACCGTTTGCATTTATCAAAAACGCAGGCAGCCAGTTCAGCATTGAAGCCTCCGATTTCGAAGAAATTCCCGGCATTCCTTACCTGATTGACTTGAAATCGGGCACAAGCCATAATCTGGCTGATAACCCGGTGTATAATTTTACGGCTGTTGAAGGCGATAACTCCGACCGTTTCCTGCTGAAGTTCGGAATGGTAGGTGTTGGCGAAAACCCTGAAGCAGATAACACTTCCATTTACGTCTCGGGTCAGACCATCTGTCTGA
>RZYY01000208.1 GCA_009930115.1 Sphingobacteriia bacterium
GGGCATTTATTCTGTTTCGCTGACCGTTTACGACAACAAAGGATCAAGCACCGAAACCAAGATCAATTACATCACCGTAACCGTACCATTGGTTGCAGACTTTACAGCTGATATAACTTCAGGTGAAGCGCCGCTCACCGTTCAATTCACAGATCTGTCCACAGGATATCCAACTTCGTGGGAATGGGACTTTGACAACGATGGCACTGTTGACTCTTATCTGCAACATCCGGATTTTTCATACGCTTTTGCCGGGACCTACTCTGTGTCGCTCAAAGTAACAAACAATTTTCAAGAGGATATAAAAATCCGGACAGATTATATCATTGTTACAGAACCCTTTGTTTGTCCATCACCTACAAATTTAGCTGTCGGCAATATCACCTATAATTCGGCAGAACTGGACTGGACACCCGGAAATTCAGGGAGTCAGTGGGACCTGCTTTGGGGCTTCCAGGGGTTCGATCCGCTAACTGAAGGTGAATTGATCGAAGGGATTTTTGCACATCCATATATGCTTGATGAGCTTGTTGAGCTTACTTCCTACGATTTTTATGTACGCACAGTTTGTGATGATGAAGTGAGTGAGTGGGCAGGACCACAAACCTTTACTACGCTGGAATACCTTTGCGAACCTGACTGGACGTTGTATTCCTATTTTCAGTATAACATGCAGATCATCGGTGAACTATATATTGAAGATGTACAATCCTTCAATCCCAATGATAAGATCGGTGCTTTTGTAAATGGCGAATGCCGGGGAATAGCAGCACCTGATCCTGATTTGAACGGGCTGGTTTTCCTGTCGGTAGGTTCAAATATGGCTTCGGGCGAGCTGGTTGAATTTGTTATATGGAAAGTCAACGAATGCGCCGAATGTTCCACCGGTGAAAACATAACTTTCGAAAACCAGTTGCAGGTGGGTACGCCCGGGAATCCTTACCTCTTTCAATGCGCATTGCATGAACTCGATCTGAGCTTTGGACAGGGTTATACCTGGTTTTCGGTGAATATTGATCCGGGCAGCATGATGTTGAACGATCTTTTTACAAGCCTGTCGCCTTGCGAAGAAGACCGCATAATTGGTCAAAATGCTTTTGCTGTTGTTTATAACAGCGCCTGGGTGGGAAGCCTTACCGAAATTTCTCCGGCACAGATGTACAAGATGCAGTTGTGCAACCAGCAAGATATGACTCTTGAAGGTCTACCGGTTGACAACAATCCCGTCACACTCGGTGCGGGATACACCTGGCTGGGTTATCTGCCGCAGGGCGGGCTGGAAATCAATACGGCACTGGCCAACCTTTCGCCGTTACCCATGGAGGATAATCGGTTGATCGGACAGAATGCATTTGCTGTGTATTATCAGGGGCAGTGGGTTGGCAGTCTGACTCAGCTTCAGCCAGGTAATGGTTATATCATAGAACTAAGCAACGAAAGCGTGTTAACCTATCCAGCCGCCACCGACGGTGAAGGATTGGAACCGGAAAACGAAATTTTATCGCCAACCGGAGAGCAGCCGCTGGTAAACCAGCAATACAACATGATGCTCATCGCACAACTCGAACTGCCAGATGGCACCATTTCCCTGAATTCTGACGATGTGATTTACGCTTTTTCAGGAGAAGAATGTCGCGGTATGGCTATTCCACATGAAGAACACAACGGCGTCATTTTCATGTCCATCGGCGCTGACGAGCAGGCCGGCGAAGAAATCACTTTCAAAGCCTGGCTTTCGGAATTTGGAACGTTCGAAGATATCAACGAAACCATCAGTTTTGAAGCAATGAAGAAAGCCGGGACAGTTGATCAGCCTGTTTTACTTACGCTGAAAGGCTTCACGGGAATTGGTGGAAACATTGCCGAAGGCATCTTAATTGGTGATCCATTCCCCAATCCGTTCAACGATCAAACGGAGATTTCGTACCGGTTACCGTTTTCTGCAAATGTCAGGCTGTTGCTTTTCAACAGCCACGGCCAGATGGTGGCTATGATTACAGACGAGATTCGCAGTGCAGGATTGCACACATTAGCGATTAAAAGAGATGGTCTGGCGCCGGGAGTTTACTATTTCCGGATGTACATCATGAGCGATGATCTTTTGGTTCAGAAAAACGGGAAACTCATCATAAGTCAATAAATTGATAACCTAAAACCTGACAGTCCCGAACATTCGGGACCGTCAGGTTTATCAAATATCAATAATTCAATTTAATAATCAATAAACATTACAAACATGAAAAATTTAACAGTTTTATTTCTATCGTGCCTTTGCTGGCTGGGCGCAAATGCAACCAGTTGGCGGATCAACAGCAATCCGTCAGTCAGTGCTGATTTTGCTACTTTTCAGGAAGCCCATGATGCAGCCTCGCCCGGGGATACCATTTACGTGGAAGGAGCGGGGTATGATTATCATTATGGCGAGGTGGTGATTGATAAAAGATTGATTGTCATTGGTCCGGGATATTTCCTGCTCGAAAATGACTCAACTCAGGCGCATAAAGTTTCGGCAAGGTTCAGAAGCATTACCATCAATCCTCCGGCTGCCGGGACTGAGTTGTACGGGTTAACGATTTATTGGGGCACATCCGGATACAAGGGCATCACCATCAATGCATCCAATGTGGTGATTGCCAGAAATTATTTTGAATCATCCTGGGACAGGATTTACTTTGGTGAATACAACATTCAGAATATTGCCATCATGCAGAATTTTGGACAAAGCATAACCGGAGCAAGCGGGTTTAGTGCAGATAATGTGATCATTACAAACAACTATTTTAATTCTTTTATTGAAGATGTTTCGTCCGGTGTAATAACCAACAATGTTGTAAAAAATAAAATTACCGCATCCTACTCACAGATCATAAATAACATTCTCCCGAACTCTACTTTATACCCCCTTTCCGGCTCTGATTATGGAATGCAGAATTATGTGGCATACAATCTGGTATCGGGCAGTTTACCACCAAATCCTCCAGGTCCCGGAAATGTATCAAACGTGGATATGAACTTTGTTTTTATTGATTTTAACGGAAATCTTGATTATAGTACCGACGGGAAGTGGCAGCTTGATCCGGATGGCCCTGCCGCAGGGGCCGGGGAAGAAGGTGTGGATTGTGGTATGTTTGGAGGCCTGACTCCTTATGTGCTTTCAGGTTTGCCGCCTGTTCCCCGGATTTATGAAGCAAATGTTCCATTGTCAGGATCTTCAGTAAGCGGGTTGCCGGTAACCATCAAAGTAAAATCTCAAAACTGATGGTTATGAGACGTTTGATATTGTTATTTTGTGTTCTGATGATCTTTTCCCATGTAAATGGTCAAAACATTGTTCAGGCTGAATATTTTATTGACCATGATCCCGGTGTTGGTTTTGCAGCGGCTATTCCGGTTGTTCCTGGCCAGGAGGTGGAATTAAACTTTGTTGCCAACACCGATGGTTTGGAAAATGGTTTCCATTCTTTGTATGTAAGGTCGAAAGACGAAAACGGGGTGTGGAGCACGGTCGTTCGGCGTACATTTTTCTTGGGAAACTTCCCTAACGATCCGTTACCGGAAATTTCCACTGCCGAATATTTCGTTAACACCGATCCGGGTTACGGACAGGGAATGCCCTTGCTGTTTGATCCAAACTCCGGTCTTGCCGTGGTACAGTTTGATGCTGATCTCTCGACGTTTCCACCAGGAATAAACAAGCTTTTTATTCGTGCCAGAGATGGAAAAGGAGGCTGGAGTGGAACTTTTTCAAAATCCTTTTTTAAAGTAAAACTGATCAGCGATCCATTTCCTGCTTTGACGCAGGCTGAGTATTTTTTCGATAATGATCCTGGATTCGGACTGGCTACCCCTTTGGTTATTGATCCCGAAACGTCGGCGAACATTGAAGCATTGATTTCTCTCGAAAATATAAATCCGGGATGGCGGACACTTTTCGTCAGGGCCAGAGATGAAAA
>RZYY01000056.1 GCA_009930115.1 Sphingobacteriia bacterium
GGACGGGTCGCATCCCACACAACGCCGTTAACTTTTGCAGCAAGGATGTTTCTTGCAAGTCCTTCGCTGATGCTCCGGGCTATGTCAAGACCGGTGGTCCCTTCCGGATATTGTTTTGAAGTATTATCGGGTAATGTTATATTTATCATGATAATCAGGACTCAAATCGTGAAAAAAAATTGGGCGCAAAGATAAGCATTTGTTTTCACAAACTATTGTTTTTGGGAATGTTAAAAATGAAAAAAGAAAAAGAAAAAATTGTATCCTGTTTTCTTTGGTATTTATTCGAGAGGTTTTTTCATTTGAAGCCAGATTACCTGACCCGGAAATGGTTCTTTTCCTTTTTGCATGCGATTGAGGCGATAAAGTTTACTTAATCGGATACCATAAATCTGAGAAATGGTACGCATATTATCTCCTGTTTTTGTTACATGAAAAGCTTCCGTACCTTTTCCTTTTTTTCGGACAATATACACCATCTCCCCTTCGGAAAGCTTGTCCTTTTTGCTTAGTTCGTTGTATTTCCAGATTTGAAATGGATAAATATTAAATTCATGTGCAATACTGTTAAAATCATCACCTTCCTGAGCTATAATGTATTTGCACCCATTATTGGTAAAAATCTTGTGACGCGTTTCTAATGTCAAGGTATCAGTTTCCCTTTCACCCACCTTTCCTTGAGAGCGGCTGTGATTACTTTTACCCGGGTGAATTTTTTCGCTGGAAATATCATACCGATACAATTCTAAATCTTCGATAAGCCGGATTAGTAAGTCAGCGTAACGCGGGTTGGTAGCATAACCAGCTTTTTTCAAACCACGGGACCATCCTTTGTAATCGGTTGTCTCCAAATCAAACAGAAAATCATAGCGTGAACGGGTCGTCAGGAAAACTGAATGATCTTTATACGATTGTGCAGCATTATTGTATTTTCTGAAGCATTCCTGTGGTGCGTCATCATCATAGTATAATTTTTCCCCGTTCCAGTCGTGACATTTTATTCCAAAATGGTTATGCGCTTCCCTGGCCAATTGACTATTACCATGACCCGATTCAAGTATTCCCTGTGCCAGTTTGATGCTTGCCGGAATACCAAACTCATACATATCACTGATTGCCAAATCTTTATATTTTTCAACATATTCCTCTTTAGTCATACTTCGTGCCGTTGACTGAGCAATCGAAGACATTGACGACAACACCAGAAAAACGAAAAACATGTGAAATAAACAGGATGGGGCAGTTCTCAACATAAAAAATTACTTTTTTGTGCAAAATTAGCATTTCCGCCTGACTATCTGAATCAAAGAAAAACAGCTTTATTTTATCGGTAAGCTGCAAAACTTTATAATGCCGGGAAATATTTCCCGGCTTTTTCCAAACTCTCCGGTTTGCCAATATCGAGATAAGAAACATTGTCATCCCGATAGCCAAAAACAGGATACTTTGATGCTAAACGCAAATAAAGCGGCACCACTGAAAATTTTCCGGCTTCTGTAATGAGATTAAAAATAGCAGGATTAAGTATATGAATTCCACAAAAAGAAAGCGCTTCTATACTTTCCGGAGCATTGGCAGTTTTAATCTCTTCACCGGTGATCGTATTTTTCCATCCCGACAAATGAAATTCTTTATCAAAAAGAAAATAGCGTGTACTTTTTCTTTTTTGCACAAAGAGTGTAGCCAATGCCTTGTTTTTCAAATGATAATCCAACATTTTGCTAAAATCCAGAGTGGACAACACATCCACATTGTGCACCAAAACAGGTTCTGAATGATTAAACAACGGAGCAGCCTTTTTTAATCCTCCGCCAGTTTCGAGCAAAGATTCAGTTTCATAAGAAAAAAGAATTTGCAGGTCGAAAAAGTTTTTTGATTTCAGAAAGGAAACAATTTGTTCCGGAAAATGGTGGAGATTGATCACAATATGCTGAATTCCAATAGATTTCATTTTTAAAATAATTCTTTCAAGCATAGGAACACCGTCAATCTCAATTAAAGCTTTAGGTTTTTGATCAGTATAAGGTTTTAACCGTGTGCCAAGACCGGCAGCAAAAATCATCGCCTGGTTTAATGATGTCATGTGAAAAGCATTTTACAGATTTTCCCAGATTCGCAATATTTCTCAGTGCATTATGTTTGGTTCAATTACATTTTTTCTTGTTCAAGATGCCGAAGTTCAATTTTAAGTCCGGAAATTTGTGAAAACAATTCAGAAAACCTTTCTGCACAAAAAACTGAACGATGTCGGCCACCAGTGCAACCAAAACTAACCATCAAACTGGTAAAACCACGCCGAATATAAACTTCAGCAGTTTTAGCCACTAATTGACGGGCATAGTTGATAAACTGATTCACTTCATCAAATTGATTCAGAAATTCAATCACTGGCTGATCTTTCCCGGTCAACTGCATATACTCATTTTTGCGACCCGGATTGGGCAATCCCCGGCAATCAAAAACAAATCCTCCTCCATTTCCGCTCAAATCAGCAGGAATCCCGCGCTTGTAGGAAAAACTATTGATTTGTAAGACCAGCTTAGGTGAAATCCATTTTTTTACATAGTCGCCCGAAACTGATGCCTGAAGGCATTGTTTCAGTTCAGGAAAATCTTCAAGAACATTATTTTCAATAAGCCATTTTGCATTTTCAAGAGCAAATGGTATGCTTTCGATAAAGTGCTGTTTTTTTTCATACAAACCTCTGTAACCATAGGCTCCAAGCGTTTGCAAAACTCGTATCAGTGCAAAACGGTAAAAATGTTGCCAAAAATCCTTTACACTATCAGGGTTAACTTTTTTAGCAACACCGATATAATATTCAATTAGTTCCTTGCGCTTTTCAAAAGGGATTTGTGCCCTGGCCTGAAACAAAAGTGAAGCAACATCGTAATGTAACGCACCTTTTCTGCCTCCCTGATAATCGATGTACACCAGTCTTCCATCTTTCATCATGATGTTTCGTGCCTGAAAATCCCGATATACAAAAAACGAATGATCGGCCGTGAGCAGCATTTCGATTAATCTGCTGAAATCTTTTTCCAGTTTGTATTCATCAAATGGAACAAAAGCCAGTTTTAAAAAGTTATATTTGAAATAATTCAAATCCCACAAATAAGCCTGATTGTCGAAATGAGAAACAGGGGAACAAACTGAAAAATCAGCTGATTTTCCTGCTACCATTTGAAATTGCACTAAATCAGTGAGCACCCTGCGGTACAAATCCATTGACTTTTCACTGAAACCTTCCTGAAGTCGTAATTCCTGCAATACATCAAACAAAATACGATCACCCAAATCTTCAAGCAAATAAAATTTAAAATCCCTGGTATGAAAGTAAATTTCAGGAACTGACAATCCATTTCTGCGAAAATGTCTTGAAAATGAAATAAATGCTTTGGTTTCATCTGGTTGGCCATAGCTCACAGCAATCGCACTTTTTTTACCTGAAATCATCCTGTAATAGCAACGAGATGATCCTGATGGTGGTAACGGTATTATTTTCTCGGGCTTATAGCCTGACCACTTTTTGAAAAGTGATGCGATCTTCTTCTCTGAATTTTCCATAACCAAGCTTACTATTTGTTTGCATTCTTCATTTTCAATTGCAAAGCTACAGTTTTCAATAAAACCGGCATTTTCCTAATTGAAAGTCATGTAACCGCTAACTGTTCAATGAACTAAACATCAGCAATTAACTGTTTATCGGAAAAAATAAATCATACTCAGAAATCAGTGCTATCAACATAAACTAAAATTTGCCTGAGCTGTTTATTTAAAAACTAACGGGTATGCCAATTCAGCCAGAACATCAGGGTGCCATTATCATCTTTGACGGAGTATGTCATCTCTGCAACTGGTTTGTACAATTCATCATCCGTCACGATCCAAAAGGCTATTTTAAATTTGCAGCAATAAATTCATCAACAGCCAATACTTTGCTGCGTTTGAAAACATATTCACCGGAGATAAACAATTTTCCAGACAGTGTTATTTTACTGGATAACAATCAATTATCAGTAAAATCGGAGGCTGCAGTTAAGATTTTACTTCGTTTAAAAGGTTTTAAATGGCTCGGAATTATTTCCAAAATGTTTCCTTTGTGGTTTCGGGATACAATATATGACCTTATCGCAAAATACCGTTATCACTTGTTTGGAAAAATGAAACACTGTATGATTCCATCACCGGAGATAAAAGACAGATTTTTTAATTTTAATTAAAATATTGATTATCAATGAAAATAAATCTAAAGAAGACAAATTCAGTACCATCAGATACAAATGTTATCCTGCTTGCAACTGATGCTGAAAAAATTGAAAATAACATCCTCACCAAAGAAGAACAATCTCATATCAGGGAAAATTATAATCAGCGTGACATTAAACAATTCATTTTTAACAAATTATCACATTTTGTATTAGTTAGAATTATCCCGCCAGAAAATGATGATTACAAATTATGGGAATCCCTCCGAAAAATCGGGGATGAAGTTCAAATTACCCTGAATGCAATGAAAATCAAATCTTTAATCATCGTCGGGAATGAAATGAAGAAGGAAGATATACTGGCTTTTATTGAAGGGATAATACTTGGTAATTATCAATTTATCAAATACTTAAATAACAAATCAAAAAAAATAAACAACCTTGAGGAAGTCAACATCCATTCCGAAGTTATTGAAGAAAACGACTTGCTTTTGCAGTCGGTCGTTTTGGATGCAGTTATCCGCGCAAGAGACATGATAAATGAACCGGTGTCATTTATGAACACCAAAAAATTAACGCAGACTTTTGAAGAAATGGCTGCTGAATCAGGTATAAAAATTGAAGTTCTTAACAAGAAAAAAATCGAAAGTCTGAAAATGGGAGGCCTGCTGGCTGTGAACAAAGGCAGTGTTGACCCTCCGGCTTTGACTGTGATGGAGTGGAAACCCGAACATTATGTTAATCAAAAACCCGTAATTCTGGTTGGTAAGGGTGTGGTATATGACACTGGCGGGCTGAATCTGAAAACTGGCCCTAATATGGAAAACATGAAAATGGACATGGCAGGTGCCGCCATGATGGCCGCTGTGATCTTTGCCATTGCAAAAGCCAGACTTCCTCTCTATATCATAGCATTGATGCCGGTTACTGACAACAGACTCAATGGCAATGCCTATGCCTCCGGTGATATAATTACCATGTACGATGGTACAACTGTTGAAGTAATAAACACCGACGCCGAAGGCAGACTTATCCTTGCCGATGCATTGAGTTATGCAAAAAAATTCAATCCTGAACTTGTTGTTAATGCAGCTACATTAACCGGAAGTGCTATGCGGGCTATAGGAAAATACGGAATCGTGGCAATGCATTCGGATGCCGGAAAAGATATGGAAGCTTTGAAAATCAGTGGTAACAGAACCTACGAACGTATCGCAGAAGTACCCTTCTGGGAGGAATACGGTGAGCTTTTAAAATCAGAAATCGCTGATATGAAAAATATCGGCCCTCCCGAAGCAGGAATGATTACAGCAGGAAAGTTCCTTGAACATTTTACAGATTATCCTTTTATACACCTTGATATTGCCGGTCCTGCATTTACCGAAAAACGTGACAGTTATCGAAATACAGGTGGTACTGGAATCGGTGTGCGGCTACTGTTCGATTTTCTAAAAAACAAGCTGTAAGAAAATGTAAAAAAAATTGCATTTGGATTGAATCATTTTTTCGATTTTTGCTTAACCATTTTGACTAAAATCCTAACAAAAATCGACATGAAAAATCTTGAAAAAATGATGTTGGTACTGGTATTATTGCCTCTGCTCATCTCCTCTTTAAATGCCCAGAACATTGACCAAAACACTGCTAAAATTGTAGCTCAGACTTTCCTGAATTCCAGGAATTATGCCATTGAGCTGGCAGGTGTTGATCCCTTAATAAATAATGATGAAACTGAACTTGCTTTTGTGGCACATCTTAAACCAGTTGGTTTTGTTCTCATTGCAAATTCCAGGCTGCTCGAACCCGTTATTGCCTATTCGTTTGAAAGCGACTGGAACATTGGCGGTGAAGAAGATTACATATTCAAAAGCCTGGTTTATTCAGATTTAAAAGCAAGAATGGACTATCCTGACCTGTCACCGGTGAAAATACATCAAAGGGAAAAACAATGGAATGAATATTTGACAGGAAATTATCAACAAAACCTTTATGAACAATGGCCTCCCGAAGGGTCCTCCCCGACCGGAGGATGGCTGAGAGAAAATTGGACCCAGTCATCTCCCTATAACGGAATGTGCCCTGTGGATTTAAACACGCATCAACGATCGATTGCCGGATGCCCGGCAGTAGCAATGGCCCAGATATTAAACTGCATCATGGATATCAGAGAAACCCGCCTGAGTGATGCTGACGATTATTACCATAATTTCGGTGCAAACAACAAATTCTGGATTGATGACGACTGGATAACCCATGAATTTCCATATTTTGATTCCTTAAATCTCTATCTCGACACGCTTGAGGCCAATTATCAAAGCCAAAAACCTATTGACAATACACAAAAAGCTGCTCTCAACTTTGCCTGCGGTGTGACACTGAAACAAGTTTACAGCAGTTCGATTTCAGGAACCTACGGAATGACCCAGGCAGGTGCAGCTTACCAACGATTTGGTTTCACTGAATCACGACTTGTTTTATCACCTGATACACTCGAAAACCAGAATCTGGCGCAGAATATGAAAAACGGCTGGCCGGCTCACCTCGGATTGGTTGATCCTGCGGGAACGGTTGGCCACAATGTAGTAATTGACGGATACAATACTGACAACTTTTTCCATCTGAATTTTGGTTGGGGAGGTTCAGCAAATGGCTGGTACACAATGCCCCCAACATCAATCCCATATAATCTCACGGTTATCGAAGGTGTCGTACTTGATATTATCGGTGATAATCCTTATGTTGGAATTAATAATTTTAATCAAAATCCGGAATTCGATTCATTTCTTTACCTTCCTGCACAAAATCAGATAATTTTTAAAAACAAGTATCCCGTTAATGGAAACATTTATTTTTCATTGATTAATGCCAATGGTCAGATTATTGAAAAACAAACAGTTTCAGCCAACAATCCTCAAAACACAGTCACCTTCGTTCTTCCAAAACTCACTCCTGGATTTTACATTGCAAATGTGACAGACAATCATAAGTTGATTTGCTCCAAAAAACTTGTGATAATCAATTAATCTTCTGAACTGGTCAAACTAAACAATTTCTATATTCATTCCTGAATATCCAGTTAAAGATATAATCATGGAGTAAACCCGGGAACAGATTCTGATGACTTAGCTGTTAAGAAACTTATTCAAACAAAAAATATCCAAATGAAATTGCTTTGGTAATGAAAATCTAATGGTTACTCCAGATTTTTTTCGCGATGAGTGCCAAATAAACAGAAAATTTCGATAAAAAAATTACCGGATATCGAGTTATATCGCTTTTAAGGCAAATCCTGTATCTTTGCCGAAAAAACAAATAGAAATGGAACAGGAACAAAATATTCTTCCCGAGCTTCAACAGGTTCGCATTGGTTTTACTCACGGTGATGTCAATGGTATCGGATACGAAATTATAATTAAAACACTGGCTGATGACCGCATTATGGATATGATCACGCCTGTAGTTTTTGGCCATTCAAAAGTAGCCTCCTACCACCGGAAAACATTAACCCTGAAAGATTTCAATTTCAACCTGATCAAACGTGTTGATATGGCCAATCCTCGCCGGGCCAACATTTTCAACATCACCGAGCGTGAAGTCAAGCTTGACGTGGGAACCATGACTAAAACCGGAGGTGAATTGGCTTATTATTCGCTCAAAGCTGCTGTTGAATCGTTGGATCAACATGAAATTGATGCTCTGGTAACTGCACCTATCAACAAAAAAAATATACAATCGAAAGAGTTTAATTTTCCCGGGCACACCGAATTTTTCGCAAATCGTTACAATGTTAGTAATTATTTAATGCTAATGATTAGCGATACACTCCGGATTGGCGTTATCACCGGACATATTCCAATCAGTAAAGTATCGGAAAGTATAAACAAAGAGCTGGTTATCAACAAAATCAAAATCATGCATCAATCGCTCATTCAGGATTTTGGAATCCGAAAACCAAAAATAGCTGTCTTGGGATTAAACCCTCATGCCGGCGATAACGGGCTGATTGGTAATGAAGAACAGGATGTCATCATTCCGGCAATTAAAGCAGTTTTCGACGATCATATTTTAGTCTATGGCCCTTACCCTGCCGATGGTTTTTTTGGTTCCTCCAATTACAAAAGTTTTGATGGTATTCTGGCCATGTATCACGATCAGGGAATGCTCCCTTTCAAAACTCTTGCCTTTGACAGTGGTGTTAACTTTACAGCCGGACTTCCAGTAGTTCGCACTTCACCAGCACACGGAACTGCCTATGAAATTGCCGGAAAGAATAAAGCTGACGAAAGCTCGATGAGAGCAGCCGTTTACCTGGCCTGCGATATAGTAAGAAACCGGAAAATGTATCAGGAAATAACTTCAAATCCTCTCCAGCCTATGGCCACTTACGACGAAGTAGATGAAGACATACAAAACGGAGACAACGATTTTTGAAAATTGAAAACAGATTAAAAAAAACTACCGAATAACCAGATCCTCAATCATTTCATGATAAAGGAAAAATTTAGAATTTCCGAAATTGCATCGCTTACAAAAGGTACATTGCTGACAAATTATGCAGAAGACCGACTTATTAATGATCTGCTAACTGACAGTCGTTCGCTTTTCAAAACCGAAGCTACTCTTTTTTTCGCCTTGAAGAGCAAACGAAATAACGGACATCGATACATAGCCGAGCTATATGAAAAGGGGCTCAGAAGTTTTGTAATTTCCGATACCGGTTACGACATTAATAATTATCCCGACGCAGATTTCATCCTGGTCAATGATACATTGAATGCCCTTCAACTGCTTGCTGCAACTTACCGAAAAAAATTCGATATACCCGTAATTGGCATTACCGGGAGCAATGGTAAAACAATTATTAAAGAATGGCTCTACCAGATGCTTACACCTGAAATGCGGGTAGTGCGCAGCCCGAAAAGCTACAATTCACAAATTGGCGTCCCTCTTTCAGTCTGGCAATTAGACAGCAGCTATCAGTTAGCGATTTTTGAAGCCGGAATTTCAGAACCGGAGGAAATGGCCAAGATTCAAAAAATTATCCAGCCAACTATTGGAATTTTTACCAACATCGGGGAAGCTCACAACGAAAATTTTATCAACAAGCAACAAAAAATAGGAGAAAAACTCAAGCTCTTTACAAAAGTCAGGACTTTAATTTACTGTTCTGACCATCAGGAAATTCAGGAAATAATTATCAGGTCGGAGATACTCGATAATATCAAAGCTTTTACCTGGAGCAGAAAACAACCTGCTGACCTGAAAATTACGGAGGTTTTGCGATTAGGAAATTTAAAAACAGAAATCCATGCTGTTTTTCAAAATGAAAAATCTTCAATTACCATCCCGTTCATTGATGACGCATCCATCGAAAATGCCATACACTGCTGGGCAGCAATGTTGTGCCTGGGTATTGCACAGCCAGTAATTGCATCCAGAATGCAAACACTTTCGCCTATAGCCATGCGGATGGAGCTTATTGAAGGAATCAACAACTGCACGGTTATCAACGATAGTTACAATTCCGATATAGTTTCGCTCAATATTGCACTTGATTTTCTTAACCAGCATGCTCATCAAAAAAACAAGACCGTCATTTTATCAGACATGCTCCAAAGCGGCCGAAGCGAAATTTATCTCTACGGAAAAATTTCCGAAATGCTGAAGCAAAAAAAAGTGAATCAACTGATAGGAATCGGTCAGGCTATCAGCAGACAGGCAGAACAATTCGATCTGGAAAAAGAATTTTATCAGACTACTGAAGAATTTTTACAAAAGTGTTCGTTTACAAAATTCCAGCACCAGATCATTCTCCTGAAAGGAGCACGCATCTTTGAATTTGAGCGGATTAGCCAGGCTTTACAGCAAAAAGCACATGAAACAGTTTTTGAAATCAGCCTTAACGCCCTCATTCACAACCTCAACTACTATCGTTCAAAAATAAAACCATCCACAAAACTAATTGCAATGGTTAAGGCCAGCTCATATGGAAACGGGAGTTTCGAAATTGCCAACGCTTTGCAGTTTCACAAAGTGGATTATCTGGCTGTTGCTTACGCTGATGAAGGCATAGAGCTCAGGCGGGCAGGTATCAGCCTTCCGATAATGGTGATGAACCCTGACGAAGAAAGTTTCGATGGCATAATCAGCTATCATCTTGAACCTGAAATATACAGCTTCAGAATACTCGAATTGCTCGAAAATGCGATCAAAAGAAACCTTATTCCCCGCAACAAACCTGTAAAAATCCATCTTAAACTTGATACAGGAATGCACCGGCTTGGTTTTTGTGAACCCGAAACCGGGGAACTGATCCAACGGGTAAAAGCCAATCCCCGCATTTATGCCGGATCTGTTTTTACACACCTGGCTGCAAGTGATCTGCCTGAACACGATGTCTTTACACAGCTCCAGATCAGTTTATTCGAAAAAACTTCCGGCCAAATCATGAGTGAACTTGGTTATCCCATCCTACGTCATGTGCTTAATACAGCCGGCATTTCCAGGTTTCCAGATGCCCAATTTGATATGGTGCGACTTGGCATTGGGCTTTATGGCATCTCACCCTTTTCCTCAGAACAGCCTGAATTGCAAAATGTAAGTTCGCTTAAATCCACCATCTCTCAATTGAAAAAAATAAGCAAAGGCGAAACAATAGGTTACAACCGCACAGGGATTGCCACCGGTGATATGCTTGTAGCAACCGTTCCCATCGGATACGCCGACGGACTTAGCCGCAGGTTGAGCAATGGCTGCGGTCATTTAATGGTTAATCAGAAACTCGTACCTGTTGTAGGTAATATTTGCATGGATATGTGTATGATTGATGTAACCGGACTGAATGTTAAGGAAGGCGATGAAGTAGTGATTTTCGACAGCCGCCGTAGCATCATTCAGTTGGCCAAAGAGATGGAAACTATTCCTTACGAAGTCCTTACTGCAATTTCCAGACGCGTAAAGAGAGTTTATTTTCAGGAATAATTTTCCCGTCGTTATATTCTTATATAATCACATGATTGGTGATTTATTTCTGCTATTTTTGCGCCCAAATAATAGGAAAGGATGGTTTTCAGCAGCACTGTATTCTTGCTTTACTTTTTACCACTGTTTTTTTTGGTTTATTACCTGATAGACCGCAGATACAAAAATTACACGATCCTCATATTTAGCATCTTCTTTTATGCCTGGGGTGCACCAAAATTCATTGTTTCAGTACTGATTTCCATAGCCATTAACTTTTATGTGGTTCAATGGATGTACAAAATACAGGACAAACCCATCCAGCGGCTTCTTCTGGCTATCTCGGTAATTATAAATCTGGGGCTGCTTGTTTATTTCAAGTACGCCAATTTTTGTCTGGAGAATTTTAATGCAATCATCAAAAGTCTCGGTATTGCTGATCCTGTTGAATGGACCCGCATAGTCCTGCCAATTGGCATTTCGTTTTTCACGTTCCAGTCGCTCACCTATTCCGTGGACGTTTACCGAAAAGTGCACCAGCCACTTAACAAACTAACAGACTACGTTTTATATATTCTGATGTTCCCGCAGCTGATTGCAGGCCCGATCGTCCGCTTCAACTGGATTGCTGATCAGATTACCAACCGAAAAGAATCCAACGAGGACAGGCTTTTGGGAATGTTCCGTTTCATCATCGGACTTGCAAAAAAAGTTCTGATAGCAAATGTTATGGGCGCTGAAGCTGATCGTGTAATGGCACTGGACGTGTCCACTCTTGACTCCACTACTGCCTGGATCGGAATACTTGCCTACACTTTTCAGATTTATTTTGATTTTTCGGGTTATTCCGACATGGCCATCGGACTCGGGCGAATGATAGGTTTCACGTTTCCCGAAAACTTCAATAATCCTTATGTATCCCGCAGCATCACCGAATTCTGGCGACGCTGGCATATTACTCTTGGCACCTGGATGCGCGATTACCTTTACATTCCTCTTGGTGGCAACCGCGTGGACACTAAAAGAAGGCTATATTTCAACCTTTGGTTTGTTTTTCTCATTTCAGGACTGTGGCATGGTGCTTCATGGAATTTCGTGATCTGGGGAGCGTTCCATGGGCTGTTCCTGATACTCGACCGGATGTTTTTGCTCAGACTTCTCGAAAAATCCGGAAAGTTGTTCAGTACCCTCTTCACGTTTTTTATTGTTATGATGGGCTGGGTTATCTTCCGCATAGAAGATTTTGATACTGCGATTCGTTATTATGGCCGTCTTTTCGCTTTCGATTTCAGCAGTCCGGTCATTTCTGCAAATACTGAACTTTACACGTTGATTGTAGTCGCAGGGGTTTTCTCGTTTCTCACTGTTACCAGCTTTGGCCGAAAATTACAGCAAACAGTTTTTTACGCTGAATATCCGATAAAGAAAAAAATCCTGATGTTCCTGATAACATTTACATTACTCGTTTTTTCCGTGGCTTCGGTGACTTCTTCAGGTTTTAATCCTTTTATCTATTTCAGATTTTAACCATGATGGCAAAACATTCCAACATATTGACCAGGTTGATGTTTATCCTGTTCCTGATCGCACTAATGGCACCCTTAGTGAGATTCAGGTTCAATCATCATTTTAAGGAAAAAGAGTTGAAAGGAGCAGTAACAAGGTCAGAACGTCCTGCATTTAATTTTTCAGGCTGGTTCAATGAAGACTATCAGCAGGGAATGGAAACTTATCTTAATCAGAATTTCGGCTTCAGAAATTCGCTGGTGAGGCTGCATAATCAGCTTTCGTTCTGGCTTTTCAACAAAACCAATGCCCGTGATGTAATTATTGGCAGCGAAAATTATCTTTTTGAGCTTAATTATATCCGTGCATACTACGGACAGGATTTTATCGGCGATTCATTAATTGCCGAAAGGGTGCACAGGCTGAAAACCGTTCAGGATACACTTAATGCAAATGGGAAATTGCTCGTCGTGGCATTTGCACCCGGCAAAGGACAATTTTATCCGGAGTATATTCCCGATCATCTTAAATCCGAATTTTCAAGAACAAATTATCAGGCCTGGAAAGATGCCGGAGAAAAAGCCGGTCTTGAAATTCTTGACTTCAATACCTGGTTTCTGCAAATGAAAAACAACAGCGAATTCCCACTTTATCCAAAAACCGGGATTCACTGGAGCCAATATGGAGTTGACCTGGTGATTGATTCGCTGACTGGTTTTATTGAAAACAGGACCGGGCTTGATCTTCCTGATTATATCATTACAGAAAGATTCCTCTCAACTGATTATCAGGAGCCTGATACTGACCTTGAAGATGGAATGAATCTTATTTTTCCGATAAACGATGAACCGTTGGCCTATTCAAAAATTAAAATTAACGCTGAAGGCAAAACAAAGCTCAGGTTGATGGTAATTTCTGACAGTTTTTACTGGCCACTTTTCAATAAAGGGATCAGTTCTTCCATATTCAGTGAAGGAGAGTTCTGGTATTACAACCAGGTAATTTACAATTCATACAGCAATGTATCTGTGCCGGTTTCATCAGTTGACCACCGCAAAGCTATTTTTTCAAAAGACGTAGTAATACTGATCGTAACTGATGCTAATTTACCGGAATTCCCGTGGGATTTTGACAACCTGGCCTACGCTGCCATTTCATCTGATTATGAAATATTGCAGGCTGAACGCGAAGCCCGCATCAGAGGTTACTCCGAAGCTATCCTGAACAGTCCTGAATGGAGCGATGATGTGAGGAAAAAAGCGGTAAAAAACAATATCACTTTTGAAGAACAGTTACGGCTTGATGCAATCTACATGCTCGAAAATGAAGGTAACTGATGGTAGTTTTACTCAAATCCTGCTGATCCACCCGCTCAGGTTTTCGTTATAGTGCACCAATCCCAATTTACGCAGTTTCCCATCATCAAATATTGTATCACCTGATTCTATGCGTGCTGCAAGCTCAGGCCAGGCTGAAAATTTCACCTCTGTATTAAACTTTTGTGCGACAATCTGAGCCACCTCCATCAATGAAAGGGTTTCGCCACCTATATTAAACACATCATTTTTTGTTTTGTCGTTTTTTACACCGCTGATGATGATCCGGCATATATCCTCCACATGTGTAAAGGTTCGCCGTAATGATCCATCACCAAAAAGCGTGACAGGTTCCTGTTTCCTGGCTTTATCGAGAAAAAAACCAATTGTCCCGTAAGAAAAAAGGTCATCGAAACAATTACCATAAGGCACGCAAATCCTGAAAATAGTGTAATCAATCCCAAAAGCATTCTGATAGGCCCAAAGAATATTCTCAGCGGTGAGTTTGTTTACAGCATAGATGGTCCTGGTTTCTTTGGCATCATCTTCTTTTAGTGGCTGGCCTTTTTTCCCTTTGTAAATCAGTCTTGTAGATGGAAAAACGATCCTTGCCCTGCACTGTTTTTCTTTCATCCAGGTAAGCATGTTTAGCAGACCAAGTTCATTGACCCTGTTAAAATCTTCGTATTTGCTGAAACCATCTGAAGTACCGGATAATCCGGCAAAGAAAAAAATGTAATTAACGGCTGGATCAAGTTTTTCAAACGACTGTTTCTCAGCAATGTCTATCGGAGAATAGCAATCTACTCCCAACAAAGGAAGTTTTTGAAGATCATAATTTCTGTTGTCAAATCCTGCCTCCTTGAGAAAAAATGCCAAATGTCGCCCTAAATAGCCGTTAGCACCTATTACAATGGATTTATTCATTTTTATTTTTCTTCTACCTGGAAATTAATCTTTTCACCCACAATGTAGGACGGTCTGCGCTTAACAGTTTCAAAAATTTTCCCAACATATATTCCTACCATGCCAAGAAGGGTTATTATGATACCTGAAAGGAACCATAACGACAAAAAAGTGCTTGTCCAGCCACTCACTGACTGATCTGTCATAAAATACCTAACAACCAGAACGATAGCCAACAGGAAAGAAGTCAGCAAAATGACAATGCCGAGTTTGACAGTAAGGCGGAGCGGTTTATTGGAAAAAGAAACGATAGTGTCAAAAGCGAGTGCCAGTCTTTTTTTCAGATTGTAAGAAGACTTTTTCCCATCCTCACGACCAGCATGTTCGATATTGATTTTTGCCATACGAAACCCCACCCAGTGAATCATCGTGGGATAATACCGAGAATAATCATTCATGCTTTTAAGCGCATCAACCACTTTGCGGTGATATAGCGAAAAATTGGCCAGCGAAGCATCCTGATGAGTGTCGGTGAGATAGCTGAGCACGCGATAAAAGAGCCTGGAAAAAAGTTTTTTCATGAAATCATCCTGGCGATTTTGACGGCTGGCCAACACGATGTCATAACCTTCCTGGGCTTTTTTATAAAGGTTAACAATCTCCTCCGGGCGGTCCTGAAGATCACAGTCGAGTGTAACCACCCATTCTCCGCGAGCATGATCAAGTCCGCAATTGAGGGCATACTGCTGGCCGAAATTCCGGCTGTGCCGGATGCCAATCACCCGATTGTTATTTCTACAGATAGCTTTAATTTTTTCCCATGAATCATCCGGGCCATGATCTTCAACAAGGATGATTTCATAATCATCTGTGATTTTGCCAACTGATTCGCCTATCCTGCTTACCAGTTCATCAATAAGTGTTGAAGCTCCATAAACCGGACTGATGATGGAAATATGAGGTGGCTTATTCATACCTAAACATTTATTTTTGATGCTAAAAACCAGGTTCTTGCATTTTTACATTTACAGGATTTACTCCTGTAGTCATTTTTTTATTGCAAGAAGCTCGTTTTCAAACAAGTATTTAATTGATTTAAATCTTTGATTTTGAGTTTTTTCACTTATCTTTTCCAAGTTTTGTTTCCTTACGCCAAACCTTTTCATGCAGACAACATCATTCAGAATTGACAGGCCATTAAACGCGCTTATGTTGTTAAAACGAAACCCAATAAACAGCACCTTGTATTTTGCCCATCAAAAATCGCCAAACAGATGAAATTTCCGGCCTGGTTTTCAACAAAAATACCAAAATCTAATAGTACGCATGATTTTCTGATAACCTTCGGATATCATCCAGTGTTTTACTTTGTATCACAACATCGTGGTAATGTTTCTCTCTGTCGCCGGAAACAATTGTCCGATGAAATTCTTTTATTGAACCAATAAAATGATTATCAGGTTTCATTTTGTATTCATGACGTTCACCCTGCTTTTCAAGCACGATTAGCGGACTGTAGTCTGGTTTTGGTGTGAATGCGCGGTCAACGGTAATTTTTCCCTTGCTTCCCCAGATTTCGTAATTACACTGATAGTAATGATCCATCCCAAAAGCGATTTGGGCACTAATGCCTTTGCCATTATCCAGAAAGGCACCACCGTAAATATTTGTTTTAAGTTCAGGATCATGATAAAGATTGGCTGCTTTTACAACAAAATCATCGCCCATAATAAAATGTACTGCCCTGACTGTATATCCCGCTGCATCGAGCAAAGCACCTCCGCCAATTTTTTCGTCGTAACGAAAATTGGATTTATTCATGGGTGGAAAAGCAAAATTCGCTCTAAATACGCGCACCTCTCCAATTTCTCCTTTCCGAATCATGGTAAATACAAACTGGTGTTGGCTGTGATACTGAAACATAAAATTCTCCATCAACACCAGGTTGTTTTCCCTTGCAAGCTCAACCATCCTGCAGGCTGAAGAATAATCAGCCGCAATAGATTTTTCAGCCAAGACATGCTTTCCGGCCATAAGGCTTTTTGTTATCCATTCGTAATGCAGACCTGTGGGCAAAGGCATGTAAATGGCGTCAACATCATTGCGCTTCAACAAATTTTCGTATCCAACAACAGCGTCACAATTAAACTGGCCGGCAAAATTTTCCGCTTTCTCGCATGACCTGCTGGCTATGGCTACAAGTCTCCATTCCGGAACTGCTGATATAGCCGGAATCATTGATCTCTGCGCTATCGAAGCACAACCCATTACAGCTATGTTAAGTCGTCGCGTTATCTTTTTCATTTACAAAAAAGAATTGATAAAAAAATTTCATCACCTGATAACAGCATGGTTCTGCCATTAATTCTGCTAACTAAAAAATTCACTTTCGGCAAAATTAGCATAATTTGACCCAACACCGAAATGATATCGAAAATCAAAAATAATTTAGTTTTTTTGTGAAAAAAACTAAATTTGTACAATCATTTTAAAGACCAGGCACCATGTCAAAAACAGAAGTAATTCAGTCAAACATCAAACCCTAACTAAAACATGAAGTGGAAGAAATTTTGCAATCGCTGGGGTTGACCGTTTCGGAAGCAATTGAGCTGTACTACCGGCAAATCCGAAAAAACCAAAGAATTCCATTTATGGTAAAAAACCCCAATGCAACAACCAGAGAAACCATGCAGGAAACCAATGAGGGTAAAAACCTGGTTGAAAGTGAAAATGCCGTTGAAATGTTTACATTACTCAAATTCAGATAGAAAATAAAATTGAAATTTCATATTCAAAAAAAATCCTAAAACATGAAACTCACAGCGATTATCGAAAAATCAGACGATGGCTGGTATGTC
>RZYY01000209.1 GCA_009930115.1 Sphingobacteriia bacterium
TTTAAAACTTTGCAAAGATAGGACACAAAAGTCCTGAAAACAAGATTTTTAACATTTAAAACCTCAACGTTTCTGCATCTCGTTACAGTGCATGGCATTATCCCAAATTGAGTCCTGACCTTTAGGGGGCTGAGTTATGAAAGCGGTCAGGCTTATCTCTGGCAGGTTGCTCTCCGGCAGAGCCTGCTTTCGTTTCACTTGATTTGGCAAAAATGCATTAGAACAATAATTTAAGGACTGCTGAAAAACTCCAAAAGCCCATTTTGTAATCAAATATTTCGGTGCAGCGAACCGGAATAGTACATGCCTGGTTTATTCAACCTTTTCATTAATTTCCCTGCATTTGTTTTTGAAAAATGATTGGTATCTTTTTAGTTTGCAGGAATTTAGATGTTTATCAGCAACCTCTGAATAAATCCGGTGACCAAAAAAAAGAGGCTGTCTCAAAGAGCCAGCCTCTTTTTTTTCTGTCCTTTAAATTTCCCGGAGAAATCAGTAACCAGAATTATCGCTTTTTTCTTGCTAAATGAAGATTTTAAAAGGGAAAACCAAAGAAATATTCCTGATCATTTTTAATTTTAATATATATTAAAAATAAAAATAATATATATTAAAAAATCAAAAGAACATAATTTGATTACATTTGCAGTAAGATTTTTAATATTTGGATTAAAGGAAACATTAAGAATTATCAAATCAGTAGTTCTCAAACATGCACAATTATGGCTATTTATTTCCAGGCAAGTACGTCAAAAAGTTACCTTGATCCGGGCGGTGAAAAAAAATACATTGCCAGGCCTGCAAACCGTCAAAAAGCAGATTTCAGAATGATCAGCGAAATGATTGGTGAACGATCAACATTAACATCTGCTGATATTATTGCTGTGTTGTATGCTTTTGCAGAGGTTGTCCCTGAACTTCTGCTCAACAATTATTCTGTTCATTTGCCTCCGCTGGGAATTTTTTCGATTTCGTTAAAAAGCAAAGTTCACGATTCGCCTTCAGAAGTCGAAGCAGGAAGCATCAGGGAAATCCGAATACAATTCAGACCGGATAAAGAGCTTAGCAAAAAAGTGAATATGAAAAAGCAATTGAAAAAGATGCAATAAGCAAAAAAAAAGCCGCTCAGGGCTACTGAACGGCTGAAAGTATTCTGAGAAACAAATTGAGATTAACGCGAAATTACAAAGCGCTTTGTTTCAAAAATTTCATCATTTACAGTAATTGAATAAAAATAAAAGCCATCATTCAGGTCACTCACATCAATGGTAACTTTACCTGAACGGTCGCTCAGAGGTGATTCTTTTACAAGAGTACCCATCAGATTGTGGATTTTTACAGAAGCTGACCTGACATCATAAGGCAAAACATAATCGAACGATACCCGATCCTGAGCAGGGTTGGGATAAGGATTTGAAAACTCCGGTTCATTAACCTGCAAATCTGTCATTCCAACAGTGCCGGCATTGAACTCAACAAAAAAATGGGTGGAATCGTTGGGATCGTCATTGTCGAAAAAAGTATACCGCATGATGGTAACCCCCGGATTACCTATTGGCATGTAATCGCCTGAAAACTCAGTATTGGTAACGCCCGGATCAATAATTCTTCCCATTGGTGAAACAAAAATATTGCTTGCCCAGCAAACTACCCAGCAAAACGTATTTGATGAACCGGGAACAACACTGATTTCTTCTTTTTTGACCATAACCAGTTTTGCTTCGTTCGAGATGTTCTTGATATTCATATGAGCATAAATAGTGTTTGTTGAAACATCATCGGAAACAGTAATGGTACCGCCAAAAGGAAAAAACACATCTTCCTGATACAACTCAAAGCTTTGTGAAAAAACAGTGGTTAAAAAAGAAACAGCCAGTAAGACAAGTATTAACTTTTTCATAGAAATGATATTTTGTATTGTTGAATTACTATCAAAAAACATGCAATTTTTGTTTATCTGACATGGTTTTTTAGCTGGCAAATTTAATAAAACATTACAATTGTTATCTTTTATTTCAATCTTTTAATAATTGCTAATTTTGACCTTTTGACGAAAGCGATAAAGAGATCATGGGCAATACCGAAAATTCCAGCTATCAATTATTTGACGATCCTATCAGGTATTATAATGCCATTCTCGACGACATTCATGCTGCCGGAGAATATGTCCTTCTTCAGATGTACAAATTCAGCCATCAGGCTATGGGAGTAAAGTTCAGGGATGCGCTGACTGCTGCAGCTAAACGCGGGGTGGAAGTGAAAGTACTGATTGATTCATGGGGAGGCAGTTCAATACCCGATCATTTTTTTTCAGAACTGTTGGAGGCCGGTGGTGAAGTCAGATTTTTCGAAAAAATTAAAATCAATATTGACATTTTTACCCGTAGTCATCGTCGCAATCATCGTAAAATGATAATCATCGACAATATTATTTCATGGATAGGCTCGTCAAACATTTCGGACTACAACATGATCTGGCGCGAAAGCATGCTTCGGATTACCGGCTCTCTTGCAGTGAAGTTCAAAAAGGTATTTTTAACAGATTTCAACTCGTATAAAAAGTATTTCCGTTACAAACGAAGGCTGACGCGTATCATACGGCACGGTGATATGGAAATTCTTCGGGATGTACCATCTGTAACAAGGCAGAAAATAAAAAAGCGTTACGAGCACGTTATCAACAATGCCATCAGCGAGGTGGTCATCATTACACCCTATTTCCTTCCGGGGTACAACCTTCGCAAAGTTCTTAAAGATGCTGCCAACAGAGGAGTAGATGTAAAAGTAATCATTCCCAAGCGGTCAGACATTCGCATGGTTGACATTCTGCATGGCCGTTACCTTGAAATGCTTTACAACAACAATATCCGGTTCTTGTATTTCACCCTGCATAATCTGCATGCAAAACTGGTACTGGTGGATAAAAAAGTGTTTTCGGTCGGATCACCCAACTTTGATTACCGCAGCTTCAGATACATGCACGAAATAGTGCTTTTGGGCAGTAATCCTGATGTGGTAAAACTTATCGAACAGTTTATCGAAAAAACCGAGAAACTTTGCGAACCTTTCGATTATGAAGCATGGAAACAAAGACCTGGCATTCAGCGTTTTTTTGAATGGCTGCTGCTGCCATTGCGACACATGCTTTAGGAGCCTTTTAATTGAAAAGAAAAAAATGACACAGCAACTTTACAGGGTAAATTGAATGCTAAATCCGGAATGAAAAAAGAGCCAGAAACAGAAATAATCCGCCACAAAAGATTTTTACTCTCTGTTGCATCAGTAAAAATGGAAAATTTTCTTTTGTTCCGACATAAAACCAAATTTTCGGAAAATTCAAAAGAGCTATTTTTCCCAACTCACCGATTAAAATGTGTACTTTGTAAATAAATAAAAAAGACAAGGAAATATGACCGAACTCATTTGGGAAGGAAAGTACAAAGACGGAAAGAAAGTTGCCCCTGTGCAAATTGCTCTTCCCTTTCAAACCATTGAAACCGTAAATGAAAGCGCACAGCAACGGCAAAAGACACTCAACTTCTTTTCCAGCGAACCAAATGCACAATACAATAAAGAATGGCGCAACCGGCTGATCTGGGGCGATAAAAAGTATGTTCTCCCAAGTTTGTTGCCTGAGTTTGCCGGTAAAGTAAACCTCATTTACATAGACCCGCCGTTTAATGTTGGCGCTGACTTTTCTTTTACAGCCAACATTGCCGACAATCCGGATACAGAAGATGACGAAGCCACCACTTTTGTAAAGCAGCCAAGCATCATTGAGCAGAAAGCTTACCGCGACACCTGGGGAAAAGGACTGGACAGTTACATGCAGTGGTTTTACGAAACTGCTGTGATGCTGCGAGAATTACTTGCTGATGACGGAAGTATTTACGTGCATCTTGACTGGCATGTT
>RZYY01000057.1 GCA_009930115.1 Sphingobacteriia bacterium
ATCCAGCGCAAGCCCTCACCCGCTGCACTCTATCGACACAAGCGACAGCGGCAACGATCCGGCGCAAGCCCTCACCCGCTGGCACAGCATCGACACAGGCAACCATCAACACAGGCAACAGTAACGGCAACCAGACACGCCACAGGCAACAGCAACGGCAACGCGGCGGCACGGGTAGAGCGGTTTTTTTTGGTTATTTTCTACCCAGCAAAAAGAAAATCGCTTTCAACATAATATATTTCATCTGAATGGATATTTTTGACAGCCATGCGTTTGCCTTCCAGAATATCCCATACGGTAGAGTTGAGGAAAATACCGCTGTGGTCATCACCGGCAAGCGTTTGGGCAATGTCGAATCCACGCATTCCGCCAAATTTTTTCTCTTTCTCAAAAAAGAAAAACTGGTGGGTTTGCATTAAAAATTGTCCCCCGATTTTATCGTTACTGTCAATCACAATATTGCTGATATTATATTTATTCAGCATTTCACGACAGGCAAGACCGGCAGGCCCTGCTCCTACAATGACCACGCGGGTTTTGTAAACTTTCACGGGATTGTACTCATTCACCTGCTCTACAATTGGAGCATAATCTTTTGGAATTTCTCTGACCTCTTTAACATCATCCACTTTCGTGATGCATATTCTTTTGATATGTCCGTCCACAAGCATCTCACATGCTCCGCATTTGCCAATACCACACTCCAGCGAGCGGTTTCTGTTGCGAAGACTATGACTGTGCACCGGAAATCCTGCCTGGTGCAACGCAGCTGCGATTGTAAATCCTTTTTCTCCTTCTATTTTTTGCCCGTTGAATGTAAAAACCACTTTCTCTACTTTGGGAACTTCCAGTATGGGATGGTTTTGAATTTTTCGCATAATAATCTGATATATAAATTGTTGTATGTCAAAAATGAATCTTGAAGAATCCTGTTAAAAAATTAACAGCAAAAGTATTTCAAATTCTGCTTGCTTAGTTAATCTGTTTCAATTTTTACCTTTTTTAAATAGCAGGAATGATTATTGGCAGACTTATAATTTGATTTCCGGCAAACCATTTTTTGCTTAGAAAAAATTGATTTTTAAACGATTCATCAGAAAAACGTTAGCGTGATTCGTTGACCAGGCATTGTAGGAAAAGCTGTTTAAAACCTTTTGAATGTCTGCGGATAACCGAGTTTGTTTCACCCCGATGGCTGTATAACGAGTGGAAAATTTTTGCTGTATTCAGAAAAAGCAATGCGTTAGCCGCTAACCATTGTAAGTATAAATAGAGTATGCAATCCCAGTTACTTTTTGAAACCAGCAAATGCCGGATTTTGCTAAAAATTGAGCATGAGACCCAAACTTGGCATAATGGGTAATTGTCTTACGACATCGCTGGTAATTCGGTTTACATAAAACACATTAGGGCGGTCGTACACATTGGTTACACTTAAATCAGCCTGTAATGTTGTGTTTTCGGAAAAATAAAATGTCCGCTTCAAGTTTATATCAAAACGATGATAAGTAGGCAAACGCCCTTCATTTAAATCACCATATTCAATTCCCATAATTCCGTTTTCAGTAAGATAGTCTGAATTGATCCCATTCGGGAAAAGTATCTTTTCGTAATAACCCTGTGATTGGGTGAAAGGAAACCCAGAACCAAAATTCCAGCGCACACTGAATTCCCACTGACGCATGTCGCCCATGGTATAGGAAGCAAGCATGTTAAGATTGTGCCTGCGGTCGAAATGAGGATAATACCACTGGACACCGTCATATCTTTCAACAAAAGAATAAGAATAGGCCGTCCAGAAATAAATTCGGTTGTGGTTGTATTTAACCGAAAGATCAATTCCCATTGCATTGCCCTTCTCCACGATGAAATCTTTTTTTTCGATGTCCGGGGTGCCAGCCGGAGCTGAAGCTTCATCATAGATTTTGTAGCGGTTCAGATTGGTAAGTTGCGGGAAATGTTTGTAATACCCTTCAAGGTTCACTGATAAATCATTCGATAAATCTTGTTCGATACCTAAAATTAAATGTTCGGATTTCTGCAGCTTGTGTGTGGTTTCATCACCGTCGAAATTTGTCAGTCGCTGATCCGGCCCAGAGAGAAACCCATAGAACAAGCTTACTACATCCCGGTCAGAACTTGCACTGATAAGGTTTTGTGAATAAAATCCTCCGGCAAATTTTATTCTGGTATTATCAGTAACATTGTATTTTGTAGCCAGACGGGGTTCAAATGCAAAATCGGAAAGTGAGGCATACCATTGAAGTCTGAGGCCTGGTTCAATCAGAAATTTCCCGGTATTGATTTTATACTTGAAATAGCCGGCTAACTCAGTAGTATTTTGTTCCTGCTGAATTTGCTGACCCAGGTCATTAAAAAACTCGAAATCGGTTTTGAAACCATTCATTTCAAAACCATATTTAATTTCATTTTTTCCGGAAAAATAAGTAAAATCAAGACCTGCATTAAATCCATTTATTGAGCTTGTTCGCGGAGCTTTTCCTTCCTCATCAAGTTGCATTTCGTAGGATGAATAGGCAAAGATTCCTTCCATCAATACCGGTGAACGGCCCGGAATAACTACGAAATTTGCACCTCCTCCCAATGATTTCCATGCATAATCCGAAATTTCCTTGTAATTGACGTTATCTGTAAAATTGAACCCAAAAAGATTTACTTTACTTCCATTTTCAGCATTCAATGAGACTTTTCCGTAAAGATCAAGAAAATTAAAAGGTAAACCATCTTCATTCACATAGTCATAAAACACGTCAGAACTTTGCTCAAGATAAGAATTTTTGGCAGAAAGAATAAAAGAAGAACTACCTCCTCCGTCTTCAGATTGTTTAACAATCGGACCTTCGATCATCGCATGGGCACCAAAAGTAGAAAGCCCTAATTTTCCGGCATACTCCTTTTTGTTTCCGTCGCGGGTAGTAATATCCATGACTGAGGAAATCCTTCCGCCGTGTTCAGCATTAAAACCTCCGGTGTAGATATCCGCTATCCTGATAATATCTGTGTCAAAAACCGAAAACAGCCCGATTGAATGAAACGGATTATAAATGACCATACCATCGAGCAGCACTTTATTTTGAATAGGTGAACCTCCCCGGATATATAGCTGCCCCCCCTGGTCTCCCGTAAAAATCACACCCGGCAATACCTGCAGGTACTGTGCAAGATCAGGCTGACCACCCATTGAAGGAATTTGTTTGATATCAAGAGGAGTAACTTTAACCACAGATGTACGGGTTTCGGTGCGCACCGCCTGACGCTCTGCAGAAACACTGACTACGTCCAGTAAAACTGAAGATTTAGTGAGACGAAGATTACGCTGCAAGATGTCCCCGGGTTTTAATGAAATATTCAACCGCAGGGTATCATAACCCAGATAAGTTACCATCAGCGTGTAATCACCGGCCGGAATGTGAGTGATGGCAAAATAACCATTAACATCAGTTGTAGAACCAAATGTGGTTCCCAAAAGATAGGCATTGGTGAAAATTACCGGCTCGCCTGTTTCTTTTTCATAAATAAAACCTCTTAAGCTGGCTGTTTGTGAAACTGCAACTCCGCTCATCAGCAAAAAGGCTGTGAGCAGCAAAAAAGAACGGGAAACGAGTTTTAACATAGATTTGGAAGTAATAATATAGGCAAAAGTTATCGTTTTTTAAAAGCATGTAAACGACTGCATTTTGCAAATATTATCAAATTATGGATTTTAGGTGCAGGATGATTTGATCAACTATTTGAGCGCAAACTGCGAAGCTTTCTGAAAATTTCCTCTTCCTGAGCAGTCAGATGCTGGGGAAGTACTACCTGAATCCTGGCATACAAATCACCGTATTCTTCAGGTTTTGCATACACCGGCATCCCCATTCCCTTAATTCTCAGTAATTTTCCATTGGGTGTTTCTTTTGGAATAGTAATACTAATCGGATTGACGAGAGTACTGATGGTGATTTTACCACCAAGCAATGCAGTGTACAAATCCACATTCACATCAAGATACAAATCATGATCTTTCACTTCAAAATTAGTGTCGTTGTTTACTTTGATATGAAGCAGGATATCACCGGGGTCATCTCCCGAGGGAGATGAACCCCCTTTTCCACGCACACGTAAAGTCTGACCATCCTTCACTCCAGGTTTGATATTTACTTTTATTTTTTTCCCATCTACATTCATTACGGCAGACGTACCCTGAAAAGCTTCACGGAGAGAAATTTCGATTTGTGCTGAATAATCCTGCCCTTTAAAATGCTTTGCGTGTGAACGTGAACTGCGTTGAGCACCAAATCCTCCAAAACCGGAACCGCCACCAAAAAAACTATTGAAAAAATCGCTAAAGCCTGAGTGCCCAAAAACATCATCAAAGGATGTCCGAAATGAGCCACCACCCTGCTTTGCCCACTGCGAAAAATCAAAACCCTGCCCACTGTCCTGAAATTGTTTCCAGTTGGCTCCCAGTTGATCATATTTGGCCCGTTTTTCTTCATTACCAAGGACTTCGTATGCCTCCGAAATGTCTTTAAATTTTTCTTCCGCTGCTTTATTGTCAGGATTACGATCAGGATGGTACATTTGTGCAAGCTTTCGATACTGCTTTTTTATCTCGGCAATAGTTGCTTTTTTATCTACTCCAAGTATTTTGTAATAATCTTTGTAATCCATCGTGAACTATATTTTTTATAAAAACTGTTCAATCAAAATTAATGCAAAACCGTTGATTTTTGACAAAATGAAAAAAGATAATAGAAAATAGCTATTTTTGCCAGCTATTTACTGACAAATCAGCATCGGTAAACTAATTTCAAATATTATTTAAATGAAGTTTAATCATAAATTATTAGTGCGTTATAGTTTATTTTCTGCACTCTTTTTACTATTATTTGCTTCGTGCGTTCCGATGAAGCGTATCAAATACCTTCAACAGGAAGTTGCTAAAAACGACACTTTGCGAACGCATTTCAACACTGACAAATCTTTGGATTACAAGATTCAAGCCGGTGATAATCTCTATATCAAAGTGAACAGTCCACTCACCAAAACTGAAAATCTTTTTGCTACCGAAGATCTTGCGCGCACTTCAAATTATTACAATGATGTAGGTATCTATCTCAACAGCTATCAGGTCAGCGATTCAGGGTACATTGATTTTCCGTTTGTCGGAAAAGTTTACATCAAAGATCTTACTTTAGAGCAGGCCAAGGATTTGGTGCAAGCCATTGTTGATGACTATGTCAGAGGAACAACAGTAATTGTTCGTCTGGCAATTTTCAAGATTACAGTCCTTGGTGAAGTTGTCAGACCCGGCGAGTTCAGCATCTATCAAAATAATCTGAACCTTTTCGATGCTTTGTCTTATGCAGGCGACATGACCCCCTTTGCAAAAAGGAATAACGTTTATCTGATCAGGGAGACAAAAAAAGGAACAAAAGTTACTACCCTTAACCTGAACGACATTGGAATTCTGGAGTCGGAATATTTCACCATTCTACCCAACGACATCATTTATGTACCTCCGGTGAAAGCAAAGAATTTTGCCTTCAGCAACTTTCCCTACTCGCTGGTATTTAGCACCATTTCCACCACTTTGCTGTTGATCAACTTTTTTAATAATTAATCATCATTCGCTGTGGAAACTCAATTTAATAATCCAAATATCAAACAAGAGGAATCCATTGACCTCAAAACATTATTTTTCAAGTTTTTCCGCTATTGGTACTTCTTTGCACTGACCATCTTTGTTGCATTGGTAATAGCTTTTCTTTTCAACAAATACACCAAACCGGTTTTTCAAGTAAAAACAACTGTGCTGATTAAAGATGACCGATCCAGCCCGGACCTTTTGGGATTTGGCATCAACAACATGCAAAACCTGCAGAATGAAATGGGACTTATCCGCTCATACTCACTTGCTGAGCGAACCATTAATAATCTGAACTTTGAAGTATCCTATCTGCTCGAAGAGAATTTCATTACTACAGAATTATACAATAATACTCCCTTCAGGGTTGAAATAGACAGTACCGTCCCTCAACTGAAGAATGTAAAATTCAATCTGTTCATGATTTCAAACACCAGGTTTAAACTGGTCGTACAAATCGAAGAAGGAATTCTCTACAACTTTTCGAAACGTGCAGAAGAAGGAAAAATAACCGGACTGAATATCAGCAAAGATTTTGATTTCGGTGAACTGGTTGAAGGTGAATTTGGGAGATTCAGAATTTATCTTACAAAAAATTTTACGGCTGAAAGTCTCAATAAAAACCTGATTTTTATCTTCAATGATTATCAAAGTCTTATTTCTCAATTCAGGGGGATTGAAGTTGAACCCATCAACAGAGAAGCCTCAATAGTAGAAGTTTCAATAAAAGGGGGAAATTCCCAAAAAATGGAAGATTACCTTAATGAACTCACCAATCAATACCTTTACCGTGGGATTGAAAAGAAAAACCAGATTGCAGATAATACTATTAAGTTCATTGATTCCGAATTAGTTGATATTACAGACTCACTCAATTACGTGGAAACCACATTGCAGGATTTCAGGGTTTCCAATGAAGTTATGAATCTTGATTTTAAAGCTACACAAGTATTTGATGCAATGAAGGACCTTGAAGATCAAAAAGCGCAACTGATCGTTAAATCCAAATATTATAAAAACCTCCAGGATTACCTTCTAAAGCACAAGGAAAGTATTGATGACATTGTAATTCCTTCAGCTATGGGAATTGAAGACCCTTTGCTCACGCAACTTATCAGCGGCCTTGCCCAACTTTACTCTGAAAGAGCTGATTTGCTTTTTACTTCAACCGAGCGTAATCCTGAAGTAGCTGCCATAGACCAGCGCATTTCCACTACCAAACAGACTATTCTTGAAAACATCCAAAACATTGTAAATACTTCATCCATCTCAATCAAAGATATTGATGAACGGATTTCAAAACTCGAAGGAGAAATCAGCCGACTGCCAAGCACCCAAAGACAGCTTTTCGGAATTGAACGTAAATTCAAACTGAACGATGCCATTTATACCTTCCTTCTTCAAAAAAGATCAGAAGCCCAAATAGCTAAAGCTTCCACTTTGCCTGACAACGAAGTGATTGACATAGCCAGAGAAGGCGATCAGGTTTATCCCAAAAAAGGCCTGAACTACCTCATTGCGCTGGTACTTGGAATAGTTATTCCCATAGTTTATATTCTTGGGAAGGATTATATGAATGACAAAATTATTGAAAGACAGGATGTTGAAAAACTCACCAGCATTCCTATTATAGGCCATCTTATTCACAACAATAAAGAAACCCAACTGGTAGTCCCTGAGTCGCCAAAGTCATCAATTTCTGAATCGTTTCGGTCAGTGCGGACAAATCTTCAATATCTTACAAAAGGAAAAAATCAACAAACTGTCCTGGTCACTTCAGATATGGTTGGTGCAGGTAAAACTTTTGTTTCCATTAACCTGGCCTGCATTTTTGCTATGTACGATAAAAAAACCCTATTAATGGGATTTGACCTTCGCAAACCAAAAATTTATCAGGATTTTGGTTTGACCAATACAGAAGGTATCAGCTCCTATCTTATCAATAAAAGCAGCCTGGAAGATATCATTCAGGTTTCTCCGGTAAAAAATCTTGACATAATCATGGCAGGACCTGTACCACCAAATCCTGCAGAACTAATCTCATCAGATAAAACTGATGAACTATTTGAAAAACTAAAAGAAAAATACGATTACATCATTATCGATACTCCGCCGGTTGGTCTTGTTACCGACGCTTTTCTGCTGATGAAATATACTGATGCCAACCTTTTTGTCGCCCGTCAGAATTATACCAACAAAAAAGTATTTGAATCAATTGTCAAAGACATCGAAATTCGCAAATTGCCTAATATCTACATTCTCATCAACGATGTAAAATTAGGTAAAGGTTCATACGGGTATGGCTATGGTTACGGGTATGGCTATGGCTACGGATATGGGTACGGTTACGGCTATGGGTATGGTTACGGCTATGGGTACGGCTATTACTCCGACGATGATGAAGCTTCTAAAAAATCGCTGTTAGGAAGAATCTTTGGAAAAGGATAATTCTTCTTACTGATTTACTGAAATTTTCTGACAATCCCATCAAACATGGTTATTCCCGTTCTGATGATATCATCGGGGAAATCGTAATCCGGATTGTGTAATTTCGGGTGCTTTTCGCCAGCACCAATACCAAACAGCACTCCCGGGTATTTTATCAGAAAATGACCAAAGTCTTCCGACCATCTGAAAGGTTCGTTGATCTCAATAACCTGAAATTTATTTTCGGAAGCAACTATCGAAACCATCTCACAACCGTCGCTATCATTTACCGAAGCCGGAAATTCCTCTGTCCATTGAACACGTTCCTGTAAATCAAATTTATCAGCAATGGAACGGGTAATATTAACAGCATAACTTGTCAGCAGTTCCATGTCATCATTTCGATAACTTCGCAAAGTGGCCATCACCTGAGCAAAACCAGGAGTTGTTCCGAATGCTTTTTCACCCATTCTGACGTGCACGATAGTAATCAGTTTAAACGCCTTAAATTTTGATGTATCCAGGGAGAGATCAGTAAAATATCGGATTATTTCCGACACCGCCAAAGCCGGGCTTATTCCCTGCTCCGGGTTTGCTGCATGAGAGGTTTTCCCTGTCAGGCTGATAATCATCCCCTTAGATGCTGCAGCAAAATGGTTTTTTCGGATAATCACTGTATTTTTTGCAAAGCCGGGTAAATTATGCAGGGCAAAAACATGATCGAAATACCAATCGCAGAACTTTGGGTCTTTCAACACTTTTTCAGCACCTTCACCGGTTTCTTCGGCAGGTTGAAAAAGTAAACACACGTTTCCTTTTTTTATTGGCTGTAAGGAAAGCATTTTTGCCACTCCGGCGAGTATTGCCGAATGTCCGTCATGACCACATTTATGACTAACTCCTGAGTTTTTTGATTTGTAATAAAAATCATTCAGCTCACTGATTGGTAACGCATCCATATCCGCTCTGAGTAAAATGTTTTTCCCCGGTTCGTTGCCTTTGAAAATCGCCAGCAGACCATGACCGGCAATATTCTCAAGAATTTTGGCCGGATGGCATGATGTTAGATAAGCTTTTATTTTCTTTGCAGTTTCAACTTCCTTACCTGCCAGTTCCGGTTGGCTGTGAAGTGTCCTGCGCAAAGCAATTAATTCTTCAAGATGCTCGTTTGTAAAATTCATTATATCAAAGTATTCTAATCATTCAAAAACATGAACAAGCTCTATCCATTAAAGTTCAAGCCGTTATTCAAAGAAAAAATCTGGGGCGGCACAAAGATAAAAGATGTATTGGGTATGGATATTCAGCATCTTTCAAATTGTGGAGAAGCCTGGGTTTTATCAGGAGTTACAAACAACGAAACCATTGTAAAGGAAGGCTTTCTGGAAGGTAATGAACTGAACGAATTGATTGAAGTTTATATGGAAGACCTTGTTGGAGAAAAAGTATTCGACAAATACAAAAATGAGTTTCCTATTCTGGTCAAATTCATTGACGCCAACGATTATCTTTCCATTCAGGTTCATCCTGATGATGCACTGGCCCAAAAACGTGGACTGAGCAACGGAAAAACTGAAATGTGGTACATCATAAGCGCTGATAAAGGATCAGAACTGATTGCCGGATTCAGTCGGAAAGTGGATAAGGATACTTATCTTTCACATCTTAAAAATAAAACGCTCAACGAAGTTTTAAACATTGAAAAAGTGGAAGCCGGAAATGTATTTTTTATGCCGGCCGGTCGGATACATGCACTGGGGCCTGGTATTTTACTGGCTGAAATCCAGCAAACTTCCGACGTTACTTACCGGATTTATGACTACGATCGTAAAGACAGCAAGGGTCAGTTGCGTGAACTGCATATTGAAGAAGCACTTGAAGCAATCGACTTTACTGTTTACGATGATTACAGAAGTCAATACCCTGAGATAAAAAACAAAAGTGTGGAGCTGGTCAATCAGCCCTGTTTTACCACTAACCTGATGAATCTCAGTCAGCCTTTCCATCGTGATTATGGACAACTTGATTCTTTCGTAATTTTAACCTGTGTGGAGGGAAAATCAGAAATTCACTACCCTGAAGGCAACACAAATCTTCGTGCTGGAGAATGTTTGCTTGTACCGGCCATTATGGATCAGTTACTCATTAAACCTCACAACGAAACAAAAATCATGGAGACATTCATCTTATGATTTTCTAAGTTACAGATTAAAGAAAGTTTTAGCTTTGCCAAAAATTTATCTATTCACATTTTTAAATATGTTTTATGAAAAATATTCTGGTCCTGCTCTTCTTAATAGGTTCGACAACATTTCTAATGTCACAGAACGAAACAAAAACACTCTTCAAACTGCCCGAAGTTACCATTCAGTCAATTGATGGAAAATCATTTAATACAAAGAATATTGAAAATGATGGAAAACCAGTCATACTTACCTTTTGGGCAACATGGTGCAAGCCCTGTTTGCGTGAGCACGACGCCATAAGTGAATACTATGCCGAATGGGCTGAAGAAACCGGCGTGAAGGTGTATGCAATTTCCATTGACGATGCCAGATCTTCAAGACGAGTAATGCCAACCGTCAATGGAAAAGGTTGGGAATTTGAGGTTTTGCTTGACCCAAACGGCGAATTTAAGCGACTGATGAACGTAAATATTCCTCCCCATGTTTTTGTTTTGAACGAAAAACGCGAGGTAGTCTGGCAGCATATTGGCTATCTCGACGGCGACGAAATGAAATACATTGAAGTGGTTGAAAAAGTTCTTGCTGGCGAAAACATTAATTAGTTTAATCCGAAAATATACCGGAAAAAGTGAAAAAGACAGCTATCGTTCTATCATTTCTTTTTGCATTGATTATACCATCTTTTATCTTTTCTCAGGGGATACCAGACAATGCCAAAGTAACCGGAAATGTGCAGATTGATGCACAATACTACACTGAAGATACCAAACTTGGTATCACTGATTCCACACTTAATTACCGTAAGTTCGGTATGAACGGCTTTGCCAATTTGCTGTATACTGCCGGCAACTTTACAGCCGGGATGCGAATGGAAGCTTTTCTTAACCCGATGCTTGGTTTCGACCAACGATTCGAAGGGGTGGGAATACCCTATTGGTTTGCCGGATATAAAACAGGCACTTTTCAGCTCACGGCCGGTCATTTTTATGAGCAGTTCGGTAGCGGCCTGATCCTTCGGAGCTGGGAAAACTGGATGCTGGGCTATGATAACAGCATCTACGGACTCAACGCCGGTTTTTCCCCCGTCAGTGGTATCACCCTGAAAGGACTGGTAGGCGTACAACGTTACTTTTGGCAACCATACGAGGAGGGCAATCGGGGAATAGTAAAAGGTTTTGACGGAGAATTTGACCTTAACCAGATTTTCCCGGCCCTAACAGATGCTTCTACCAGAATCAGTCTGGGAGGATCATTTGTGAGCAAATACGAAAAAGTACCAACGCTTTCCTACGTCATTGACTCAGCTTATCTGATAGATTCAATCAACTGGAATCAGCAATCTACCTACGAAATGAACCTGCCTTACAACGTTGGATCATGGGCAGCAAGAGCTAACCTGTCAAACGGCGGATTTAACTTTTACGCTGAATATGCTGAAAAAGCAAACGATCCAAATGCTACCAACAATTATATTTTCAGAAAAGGAAGCGCCCTTTACTCCTCCTTATCTTATTCTACAAAAGGATTAGGAATATTTCTTTCAACAAAGTGGATTGATAACATGAGCTACAAGTCAAAGCTCACCGAATCAGGCAATCCACCAATGCTCGACATAAATTACCTCCCGGCCATAAGCAAGGAACACACTTACAGTCTGGCATCACTTTATCCATATGCTACTCAGCCCAACGGAGAATTCGGATTTCAGGGACAAATAGATTACAAGCTGCCAAAAGAAACACTCATCGGAGGTAAATACGGCACTCTTCTGACGGTGAATTATTCACTTGCAAAATCCATTGAAAAAGATACGCTCCCTGATTCACCAATTACCGGATCGCTTGCCGGAACACAGGGTTATGAAACCAGATTTCTTTCTGTGGGCGATTTGACTTATTACAGAGATTTGAGTGTACTTGCCGAACGTAAAATCAACAGCAAATGGAAATTGTTGCTTGGATATTATAATCAACGGTACAATAAAAATGTGATTGAAGACAATATTTACAATGACGATCATATTGTAAAAACCAATATTGCAGTGCTTGACCTTACCTATAAAATCACCCGTAAAAACTCATTGAGAATGGAGCTTCAGGGATTGTGGAGCAAAGAGGACAAAGGCGATTGGGGAGCTTTACTGGTGGAATACAATGTTTCACCAAAATGGTTTTTTTCCTTGCAGGATGAATACAACTACGGAAATCCTGCCCAGGAAATGCAGATTCACTACTTCAATATGGCTTTTGGCTACACACAAAACACTACCCGGTTCTCGGTCAGGTATGGAAGACAGCGCGAAGGACTTGTCTGCATCGGCGGCGTATGCCGTTATGTACCTGCCTCAACCGGCCTAACACTTACCATTACCAGCTCATTTTAATTTAAACACAGGATAAAATGAAATCAAAACTTCCACATTTCATATTTTTCATTTTGATATCAGTCATTATCGGAATTGCCTGCGACAAGATCGACGATCCTCTCACACTGGTTGACCAGAAAAACTATCCGCTTAATCCGGACGATACTTTGTGTTTTGCCGATTCGGTGGTGGTGACCTGCAAACAGGTTTTACTTGAAGATTTCACCGGCCATAGATGTGTGAATTGCCCGAGTGCAGCAAAAATGTTGCATGAAATGATGGCTGAACATCAGCCCAGACTGATTTCCTATGCTGTACATGCCGGTAGGTTTGCAGAACCTGTTCCTGATTCTCCTTTCGAAAATGACCTCAGATCATCCCTGAGTGAAACCCTTTTTACGGATTTTGGAATTTTTGCCAATCCCGTTGCACTCATCGACCGCATAGAGTTTAACGGGCTGAGACAAATTTTTACCACCGATTGGAATGCAGTTGTTGACCAACAGCTTCAATCTGAAAATTCTGCAACAATGAAAATCAAAAACACTTACTTTCCAAAACTGAACATTGTTGTAACGGATGTGGAGGTAGATTTCCTGAATAACCTTGAAGGACAGTATAATCTTGTTGTTTATGTTGTCGAGGATCATATCGTTTCTCCTCAAATGAATAACGATCCCACCATCGGACCCGATACACTGCTTAATTTTGAACATCATAACGTATTGCGCGCTGCCATCAGTTCAAACTATGGTGATCCCATAAATCCCGAGGGAAATATTATAGCAGGAAGCGCTTTCAGCAAGCGTTACAGTTATCAGCTAAATGAGGGATGGATTGCATGCAATTGTAAGATAATCGCCTACATTGGAAAAACGCATGAATCACTCAACCTGACAGACATCATTCAGGTTGCCGAGCTTGGGATCAAAACCGATGGAGAATAATTGAAGGATTACTGGAAAATTTTAATTTTTCAGCAAAAAAAGAATTAACCAACTGCAATAGCTGCCCATTTATTTAACTGCTTTTTACTCAGTAAGTGAAGGTTATTTCTTTCAAGTTCTGCCATGATAACCGGAATATCTTCTTCGTAAAATCCACTCATATAAATTCTGCCTCCGGGCCTGAGTGATTGCAGATATGCCGGTGTATGTTCCAATAAAACATTCCTGTTAATATTGGCAAGGATTACATCAAAAAATTTTCCAGCAATAAGCTTTTGATCCCCTTGCATGACCTGTACATTTTTTAAATGGTTTCGACTGATGTTTTCAAGAGCATTCTCGTATGCCCATTTATCGTTGTCAACAGCCAGGACATTTTCTGCACCCATTTTTGATGCCAGAATTGCCAGAACACCAGTACCGCTGCCCATATCCAGAACCTTTTTATCAGACCAGTTATGATCAAGAAGAAATTCAATCATCATGCGGGTGGTTTCGTGATGAGCTGTCCCGAATGACATTTTTGGCATAATTTCAATATCGAATTCAATGGCAGGCACAGGATGATGAAAAGGTGCGCGAACTATGCATTTTCCTGAAATTGTAACCGGTTCATAATTCTTTTCCCATTCTTCATTCCAGTTTTTTTCCTGAATCAGTTCCATATTCCATTCGATGGCAGTTTGTTGATTAATCCATTCAAGTAAATCTGTAACTATTTTATTATTGAAACCTGCTTCAGGTATAAAAGCACTTATGCTTTTTTCATCTTCGGTGAAGCTTTCAAAACCAGCTTCACTGAGCCAGGCAGAAATTATTTCTGCATAACTTTCAGTCAATGGTTCTTTGGGAAAAATTGTTACGCTGTAATAATTCATTTACCAGATAGGATTGTTTAAGTTTATCAAATATCAACAGGGCAAAATGATTGAAATAGTTATAAGAAGTTTATCAATTGTGCTTGAGCCATTTCCACAATTCTGCATAGTTCACTTTTTTCCCATACATAAGGATGCCAGTGCGATAAATTTTTGCAGCCAGCCAGGTGGTGAAAATAAATCCAAGAATAAGCAAAACAGCCGAAAGTGCTACCTGCCAGTGTGGAACGCCAAACGGGATACGCAACATCATTATAATAGGTGAAGTGAGCGGAATAATTGAAAACCAAAATGCTACCGGACCTGACGGGTTATTGATAATCAAACCCAGCATAACCATTGACAGAATAAGCGGAATGGTTACCGGCAACATAAATTGTTGTGAATCTGTTTCGTTATCTACTGCAGAACCTATTGCAGCAAACATGGCAGCATAAAGCAAATACCCGCCAAGAAAGAAGAAAAGAAAAGCACCAATCATTACTCCATAATTTATGGAACTGATGGCCTCAATGATCTGAAAATTTATGGAATCCTTTGATTGCATCTGTTCCGAAATTTGTTGCAACTGATCCGCATCAAGTACTTTAGACTGCCCTGTATAAATCTGTTCTGAACCTGACAGTAAGTTGGCATCAAGCATTGTGAATTGCACAAACGTAACAATTGCAAGTGTCAGCACAATCCACAACAGAAATTGTGTAAGACCTACAAGAGCGACACCGACAATTTTTCCCATCATTAGTTCAAATGGCTTTACCGATGAAATGATGACCTCCACAATGCGGTTTGTCTTTTCTTCCATCACCCCGCGCATTACCTGAGAGCCAAAAATGAAAATAAACATATAAATCAACACACCGGAAAACAAGCCCACTCCCATACTGATCTCGGTAAAACTCTTTTCTTCATCACCACCTTCACTGATTTTTATAGTATTTAAAACAACAGTGGATTTTATTGACCTAAGTATTTCAGGGTCAATACCCGAAGCTTCAAGTTTGAGACTTTCCACTTCATTTTTCATTATACTTTTGATGTGCGAGGTAACTTCGAGTGATGCTTGTCCGGTAGAATAATAAATACCTGATGAAGGTACACTCAGCTTAGTTTTTGGAATCCAGAGAAGTCCGTCATTACCGGTTTTAAACAGGTTTTCTTTTGCTTTCTCAATATCCATGCTGATCGGTACAAATCTGAGGGTTTTTGTATCAGTGAAACGATGTACAAACAACCCTGTTTCGTCAAGTACCTGAACGGTTTTTTCATCTGTCGAAATGGTTGCAAGTATCACCGGTAGTACCCAGATTGAGGCCATGAGTATTGGCCCTAAAATGGTCATCACAATAAATGATTTTTTCCTGACCCTTGTGAGGTATTCACGAAGTATGATGATTTTAATTTTGTTCATGGCCCGATGATTTTTTGAATTCGCTTACCTTAGAAATAAAAATATCGTTCATTGTCGGGAGTAATTCAGCTATTCCGTGTACTTCCACTTCCGAAATCGCAAGTCTGAGCAGTTCGTTGGGAGAATTACCTGGTGGAATCTGAATTTTTGCTTTAGCAAATCCATTTTGACTTTCTTCGCTAATCAACTTATATTGTTCAGGGAGAACGGATGAAATGGAACGTCCTGTGTTGCTGTAAATCAATTCAAATAAATTCTTCTTGTACGTTTGTTTAATTTCGTCAACGCGGCCATCCAGTATTTTCTCCGATTGATTTATAAGAGCTATGTGATCGCACAACTCTTCAACAGAGGCCATGTTATGTGTCGAAAAAATGATGGTGGCTCCCTGTTCCCTGACCCTGAGTATCTCGTCTTTCAACAAATTTACATTAATGGGATCAAACCCGCTGAAAGGCTCATCAAATATCAACAATTCGGGTTGATGCACCACAGTGACAATAAACTGAATTTTCTGCTGCATTCCTTTCGAAAGCTCTTCCACTTTTTTATCCCACCACCTGTCAATTTCAAATTTTTTAAACCAGAATTTCAACCTGATAATGGCTTCGGACTTGCTCAGCCCTTTTAGCTGAGCCAGATAAAGTGCCTGCTCACCAACTTTCATTTTTTTATACAATCCGCGTTCTTCAGGCAGGTAGCCAATTCTTAAAACATCTTCCTGAGAAAGTGCCTTGCCATTCAACAATATTTCGCCTTCGTCGGGAGCTGTAATACGGTTTATAATACGGATGAGTGTGGTCTTTCCGGCACCATTTGGCCCTAACAAACCAAAGATACTGCCTTTCGGAACGGCAATACTAACCTGGTGCAAAGCTCTGTGACCGGTAAACTGCTTGCTTACCTTATTTATACTGAATGTTTCCATAAGCAGATGGGTTTAGGTAAATCAAGGAAATGACAAAAGTAAAAACTAACTATTTCAGCAAGATAATTATCAACTGTCATTTTCTTACAAATAAAATATAAGTTTAAGCATACCTGCAGCCTTTGACAAAGTCAGTTTTCTGTTTAAAAAGGCCGGTTAGAATTTTTCTATCCATTTGAATTAATGAAAATACTCCTTCATTCGGTTAAAAAAGTTTTTTTGGCTTTTTGAAGGTGCAGGTTGAAAATTTGGCGAGGCAGCCATTTTTTCGAGGACTGCTTTTTCTTCCTTACTGATACGCTCAGGTGTCCATACATTAATATTAACCAGAAGGTCGCCTTTTCCATATCTGTCAATACTTGGAAGTCCTTTACCTTTCAACCGGAGCACTTTTCCACTTTGAATGCCCGGATCGAGGGTTATTCTTGCTTTTCCCTCAAGTGTAGGAACATCTACCTGACAGCCAAGAACTGCTTCAGGAAAAGAGATATATTTTTCGTAAATCAAATTATTCCCATCTCTGACGAGGTCTTCATGTTCTTTTTCTTCGATGATAATAATCAGGTCGCCGTTGATTCCGCCTCTTGCAGCTGCATTTCCTTTACCGCTCACCGATAGCTGCATTCCATCAGCCACACCGGCCGGAATATTTATGGTTATTATTTCTTCCCCCCGAACAATTCCATCGCCACCACAAACCGGACACTTTTGTGTGATTGTGCGCCCTTCACCACCACATGCCGGACATGTTGTTGTAGTTTGCATCTGTCCGAGAAAAGTACTTGTTACACGGGTTACCTGACCTGTTCCATGGCAGGTCTGGCAGGTGCTGTAT
>RZYY01000210.1 GCA_009930115.1 Sphingobacteriia bacterium
CGGTAAAACTGTACACTGATTTGGTCCTGGAAGGAAATATTGTACGGTTTTCATCCATTTTTATTTTTTTTCGTTGATTCAATGAACTGAAAATAACAAAACAAAGATAATGTTTTTACAGATCGTCAAACGGGGAGTTTTTTTGCAGACTTTTATCCGTTACGTGGGTGTAAATCTCAGTTGTTTTGGAAATAAAAAAGACTCACAGAAGAATTATCTGTGAGCCTTTGATTTTCAAGCTCCCCCTGCTGGACTTGAACCAGCGACCCTCTGATTAACAGTCAGATGCTCTAACCAACTGAGCTAAGGAGGAATATGTATGATGTCAATCTAACCCTGTGAAAGGGTTGCTTTCAAAAAGCGGGTGCAAAAATAGTGACTTTTTGTAAATTAAAAATACTTTTGCCTAAAAATTTATTATTAATACAAAACTATGGCTATGACAAGGATTTTGGGAATGGGTAATGCATTGGTTGATATCATGATCCGGATTGAGAGCGAAAGGATATTTCAGGAATTTGGCCTGCTGAAAGGAGGTATGCGGCTGGTCGATGTTTCATTTATCGACCGTTTGATGTCAGCACTGGCACATCTGCCTCAGGAAAAGACTCCCGGAGGCTCAGCAGCCAATGCCATCAACGGACTGGCCAATCTGGGCATTAAAACTGGATTTATTGGCAAAGTTGCTGACGATGATCTTGGCGCATTCATGAAATCAGACATGATGAAAAACAATATTGAACCAGTTTTGCTTCAGGGAAAAGCAGCAACAGGAATTGCTGTGGCCCTGATAACACCTGATTATGAACGTACCTTTGCCGTAAATCTCGGATGTGCCATTGAATTATCGGCCGGCGATGTTTCACGGCAAATGTTTGAAGGATATGACATTTTTCACATAGAGGGGTTTCTGGTGCAAAATAAAGAACTGCTTGTGACAGCCATGCAGATGGCAAAAACTGCAGGTGCAAAAGTTTCACTCGATCTGGCCAGTTTTGATGTGGTACAGGATAACCTGGATTTTCTTAAAGAGGTGATCATGAATTATGTTGACATTGTCTTTGCCAATGAAGAGGAAGCCAGATCATTTACCGGACTGAAACCTGAGTTGGCATTAGACGAAATTTCGAAAATGGCTGCTTACACTGTTGTTAAAATCGGAGATAAAGGTTCGTTACTCAAACACGGGGATGAAACCTGCAGGATTCCGGCAACAGGAGCAAATATAATTGACACAACAGGTGCAGGTGATTTGTATGCTTCCGGTTTTTTATACGGACTGGCTGAGAACCTCCCTCTCCAAACCTGCGGGAACATTGGTGCTTTGCTTGCAGGTAATGTTATTGAAGTGATGGGAGCAAAAATGGATGAAAAACGCTGGGAAAATATCCGTCAGTTGGTTCAAAACATCAGATAATCTGTGATTACTGCAGTTTAAAAATCTGAAAAAACGGTTTGCGGGCTAATAAACATGGCAGATCAACGTTAAGAAGACTGACATTTTGTTGAGAAATTTTAATTAAAAGCTCATGTTAACAGGTATTTTATTGCAGATCAATCAGGCAGGACAAATGGTTGCTGACACAACAGCTACCGGATCAGGCGAAATTTCTTTATCATTGTGGGAGCTGGTAACCAAAGGCGGGGTTATCATGATTTTCCTGGGAATTTTTTCAATAATTGCGGTGTATATCTTTATCGAACGATTTCTAATCATCAATCAGGCATCCAGAGAAGACAGCAATTTCATGAATCATATCCGTGATTTTATTCATGATGGGAAAGTGGATGCTGCGCTTGCCCTGTGCCGAAGAACACAAAATCCAATTTCCCGCATGATCGAAAAAGGTTTGTTAAGGATTGGGAAACCCCTTGGTGATATCAACGCAGCTATTGAAAACGTGGGGAAACTCGAAGTATCAAGACTGGAGAAAAATATTGCCGGTCTCGCTACCATTGCCGGTGCCGGTCCGATGCTGGGATTTCTGGGTACAGTAACCGGAATGATAAGAGCTTTTTATGATATGTCCATGGCCGGAAACAACATTGATATTGCCCTGCTTTCAACCGGAATCTATCAGGCTATGATTACCACAGTTGCCGGCCTGATCGTAGGTATCATTGCTTATATTTGTTACAATATTCTTGTTGCACGGGTTGAAAATCTGGTTTTTAAACTGGAAGCAAGGGCATCAGAATTTATGGATGTATTGCACGAACCGGCTGAATAAACAAAGATATGGCTATTCAGACAAGAAATAAGCGAAACGTACAATTCAGCATGGCTTCCATGTCTGACCTGGTTTTTTTGTTGCTCATATTTTTCATGTTGACATCAACGCTTGTTGCACCCAATGCAATAAAACTTTTGTTGCCCCGGAGCAATAGTAAAACTATGGCCACCCAGACAGTTACAGTTTACATTAACGAGCATTTCAAATACTTTTTGGACGAAACCGAAATCACTCTTGAGCAACTGGAACCTGTGATTGCCGGGATGCTTGCCGGTCAGGTGGAAAGCTCTGTGGTTTTGAGGGCTGACCAGTCGGTACCCGTGCAGTATATTGTGAATGTGATTGATGCCATAAACAAAATAAACGAACGCTACAACACAAAACACAAGGTGATTTTGGCCACCAGGCCGGGTTGATATTAAAACATGGGCGAAAAGAAAAATAAAATCAGGGGAATTGTCGGAACTGTCATTTTTCATGTAGTTCTGCTGATGCTGTTGTTTTTGTTTGCTTTGACGACTCCTTTGCCGCTGCCCGGAGAAGAAGGTGTTGAAGTTAGCCTAGGCTATGCAACACAGGGTTCAGGTCTGGTACAACCCGAAGAAATTAAGCCTGTTCAGCCTGTTGAACCTGTTAAACCAAAAATTGAGCAAAAAGAGATTATTACCCAGGAGGTGGAAGATACTCCTGCAATTGAAGAGATTAAACCAAAAGAAACCGAAACAGTTGACAATCAGCCGATCCGGCCTGTTGTCCCTGCAAAAGAAGAGCCTAAAGTCAACCCGAAAGCGTTATATACTCCTCATCAGCAAACAAGTAATGAATCAGGTACGCAGGGACAGGACAATGAACTGATGGATCAGGGAAAAGAAACAGGCTCGCCGGAAAGTAAGCAGCCTGACGGATTGGGAGGATCGGGTGCCGGTGTTTCATTTAACCTCGAAGGCAGAGGATCGGTACATTTGCCCAAGCCTGCCTATGAATCACAGGAACAAGGTAAGGTTGTAGTGCGCATTTGGGTGAACAAACAGGGAAAAGTAGTACGCGTGTTGCCGGGTGTGCAGGGCACAACCCTATCCGATCAAAGACTCATAAAACTTGCTGAAAATGCTGCTCTCAACGCTGTTTTCACTCCCGATCCCAATGCTGCCGACCAACAGGTAGGAACGATTACCTACAATTTTATCCGGCTGAATTAGCAAAACCTCTGAATCCGTTGATCAGCAAGGTAAATGAAGAATAGAAGGAACTGCATTGCGGACAATTTTTATTGGCTTGATTTTATTTTGTCTGAAAAATTTGCTGCTATCCTGAAAAACACTTTTAACATCCTGTATTTAGGAGCTGCTGAAATATCACAAAAGACATTCGATCTGACAGACACTTTTAGAGAATGTAAATATTACGGTGCGCTGCACCTGTTTAACTTCATTTCAATTCTTTGTTCTACCAATATTTCGCCACGTTGTGGCTTGTACTTCAGGTGCGGAGCACCGAAATCTTTGAAGAAATACCAACCACAAACAAATAAAAGGTGCAGGGCACCAAAATATTTGATGCAAGGATTTGGGAGATAATTGCCATAAAACCCTGCATCAGGATATAATCAGATTCTTTTCAGAAACTTATTTATCAATGGATTAGAGGTTTATCAGCAACCCCTATT
>RZYY01000211.1 GCA_009930115.1 Sphingobacteriia bacterium
TTTGCTCAGGATCCCCGCGGCGCTTAAGATTAAAGCACCTTTTATAAATGATTTTTTTTGCAAGGTGATCTCCCCTGTTACTTCAATTCAAAAATAATTCAAAAATAGTTACTTCATTTCTATTGTTGCTGCGCTTCTTAGTTCATCAATATAATCAGAGAAAGCTTTGTTTCTTTCTTCCTCTATCAGATAAAATTTAATTTCCTCTTCCACATCACTGAAAGAAATATCTTCACCCTCAATTTTGTCATTTAAGCGGATTACGTGGTAGCCAAACTGACTTTTTACTGGTTCAGGATAAAGCTCTCCAACTTCCATGGCAAAAACAACATTTTCAAACTCAGGAACCATTCTGCCTTTAGCAAAATAGCCAAGCTCACCTTTGTTATCTTTAGCTGTTGGGTCCATGGACTTATCTGCAGCCAGCTGGTTCATATCTGCCCCACCATTAATTTCTTCAATAATTTTCTTTGCTTCATCTTCCTTTTCAACAAGGATATGCGTTGCTGATACTTCCTCACCTTTTACGAAAAGGTCTTTGTTATTTTCAAAATATTCTTTTGGTGAAGATGTTGTTGAGTTAATTTCTCCTGTTACTTCCGCGTAAAGCTTGGAAACAAGAAGGTCGTTTTGAAGAATTGTTTTAAATTCTTCTTCGTTAAGTTTTAAATAATCACTTAAATATTTTGTAAACTCCTCTTGAGAGCTGAAACTTGACTTATACATTGCAATTTCATTGTCAATTTCCTGAGCTTCTACTGTTAAGCCTTTTTTTGCTGCTTCTTCAAGAAGAACGGCTTCATCAATAATGCTGTTTAAAATTTGTGTTTTTAATTCTTCCTGGTAAGCCATGTGCTCTGCATTATTTGGGTCAAAATCGTACTGACCTGCAATTATGTTGAATCTTTGATTAAACTGACTTTCTGTAATATCAGTTCCGTTAACATTTGCTAAAATTTTGTCGCTGCCAGCTGAGCCGGAGCATCCTGAAAGTGTAAGGATAAGAATCAACGCCCCTGCAAGAAACAGCAGGGAAGATTTTTTTTGAATTTTTTGTACTTGTCTAATCATCAAATTAGCCTCCTAAATGTTTTAGAAAATCTTCTATGTGTCTCAGAAGTTCATCTTTATTGGTGTATTTTATACTATATCTTATCATAAAACCATTGTCATCCTTAAATGACACTTGATTCTTAAAGTTTTCAGAAAGTTTTAAAATTGTTTTAGGATCCAGGGAGGCATCCATGGAAATTAGAAACTCCAGAGTGTTATTTTTCAGTTTCAGAGATGAAATTCCCAGCTTTTCCATTTTGATGCGGATCTCACCAAGAGAGATGAGGTTGGCAACTTCTTCAGGGAAATCTCCAAAGCGGTCGATAAGCTCGTCGGTAATGTCCATAAGAGCATCATCTGTTGGAGCATTTTTAATTTTCTGATAGAACTCCAGTTTCAGGCCGTGGTTCCGGATATATTCTTCTGGGATGAGGGCGCTGATTGGCAGGGATATTTCCTGCTCCCTGTCTCTGTTCTTGATTGCGTCTTCCTGTGTGAACTCTCCTGCTTCTTTTTTCTTTTTAATTTTCAGATCCTGAATAGTTTCCTGAAGCATCTGAGTGTAAAGGGCGAAGCCGATGGCATCCAGGTGACCGTGCTGTTCCTTGCCCAGAAGATTTCCCGCACCCCGGATTTCCAGATCCCGAAGGGCAATTTTGAAGCCAGAGCCTAGTTCGGTGAAATCTTTGATAGCTTTCAGACGCTTTTCGGCGTTTTCTGAAAGGGTTTTATCTGCCTTGTATGTGAGGTAGGCGTAGGCCACCCTCTCACTGCGGCCTACCCTGCCTCGAAGCTGATAAAGCTGGGATAGACCATATTTGTCAGCTTCGTCCACTATCAGGGTGTTAACGTTGGGAATGTCCAGGCCCGTTTCGATGATAGTGGTGCAGACAAGGCAGTCTTTTTCTTTTTCCATAAATTCCATCATTGTTTTTTCCAGTTCATGTTCCTTAAGCTGCCCGTGGGCAACGGCGAAGGAGGCTTCCGGCACTGTTTCCATCAGCTTTCCTGCCTCTAAATATATGTCGTGAACCCGGTTATGGACGTAGAAAATCTGTCCCTCTCTTCCCAGCTCACGAAGAATGACTTCTCTTAAAAGATCATCATTTTTTTCAACTACAAAGGTTTGAATTGGATAACGGTTTTTTGGGGGTGTTTCAATTAAGCTCATATCCCGCAGTCCTGCCAGAGACATTTGCAGTGTTCTGGGTATTGGAGTTGCTGATAGTGTGAGAACATCCACAGATGCTTTAATTTGTTTAATTTTTTCTTTATGTTTCACTCCAAAGCGTTGCTCTTCATCTACGATAAGAAGTCCTAAATCCTTAAATTTCAAGGTGTTGGAGAGGAGCTTGTGAGTGCCGATAAGGATGTCCACCTTACCTTTGGCTGCATCATCCTTAATCTCCACTTCTTCTTTCGGTGATTTGAAGCGGCTTAGTACTTCAACTTTTACAGGAAATCCTTCGAATCGTTTGCTGAAGGACTGAAAGTGTTGCTCCGCCAAAATTGTTGTAGGCACCAGCACTGCCACTTGCTTGCTGTCCCGCACTGCTTTAAAGGCTGCTCTCATTGCAACTTCAGTTTTTCCGTATCCTACGTCACCGCAAAGGAGACGATCCATTGGTGTGGATTTTTCCATATCTTTTTTGATTTCTATAATGGCACGAAGCTGATCCTCTGTTTCCTCGTAAGGGAAGTTATCCTCAAACTCCTGCTGCATAAAATCATCTGGAGAAAAGGCAAATCCCTGATCCATTGTACGCTGGGCGTAAAGTTCAAGAAGCTCTTCAGACATATCTTCAATAGATTTTTGAACTTTGGCTTTGGTGCGTTGCCACTCGCTACCTCCAAGTTTGTTTAGCTTAGGGCGTTTTTCCTCACTGCCTATAAATTTTTGAAGATTGTGAACCTGCTCAACAGGGACGTAAAGTTTGTCCTCACCTTTATATTTAATAAGAAGATAATCTTTTTTTATTCCCTCCACTTCCAGGGTGTTGATGCCAAAATACTGGCCGATACCGTGGGATGAGTGAACCACAAAATCTCCAATTTCCAGCTCGAAAACGGAGCCGATACGTTCTGCATCTTTATTATAAATCTGGCGTGTTTTTTTCTTTTTCTTGTTAAAAATATCCAGCTCCGTGATAAACAGGGTCTTGCCTTTTTTATCTTCAAAACCTTTTTCCAGGTTCAGGTGGGCAAAATATATTCCCGGTTCCTGCTGGTTTTTAAAATCGGATATTGTTGTTTTATAGTGATGGGCTTCCTCAATTAGAGCTTCCCGGTTTCCTTTGCTGTCAATGGCCAGAATTGTGCGGTAGCCTTTTTTTGTTTTGTCTTCAATAAAGTGAAAAAGATGGTCTGTCTTGTTGAAGAAGGGAATTACGTCTCCAAGAAAATCTCCGTTAATTCGCTGGAAAAAAGGTATTTCAAAGGCTCCTGAGGTTGGAAGGAGTGCCATGAAAACTGTTTCTTTTTCTTTGAAAATTGGTACAAGCTCTTCTGTTGTGCAGTAAATTTTTTGCTGATTTTTTAAAACCCGGCCTTTTTTCAGGAGGTCAGTGTAAATTTTTCCTTCTTCTTTTTCCAAAAGCTCCAGGGCGGAGATTACTCTTTTTGGCTCGTCAATATAAATTGGAGCTTTTACCGGGAAATAGTCCAGAATTGTTGTGCCCTGAGGGAATAGATAGTGGTAAAGATACTCTTCTTCATTTACACATAAATTGTTTTGTATTTTTTCTTTAATTTGCCCGTAGAAGTTTTTGAAATTCAAAGCTGCATTTTTGAAATTCAGAGTATCATTTTTTCTTTCCGATTCCTC